>DATGIY010000190.1:0-2151 GCA_035295475.1 Terriglobales bacterium | reverse complement strand
TCGGCCGTGATTACGACCGCCTTGGCCGGCGGCCGGGGTCCCTGGCACCGCAAATAAGCGACGAGGTGACGTAACGGAATGACAGTATACCCACCGGAACGCAGCCGCTTGAGCTGAGACTCGAAAACCGGCGTCGTAATGGTCATTTCATTGCTGGCGACCGGGCCGAAGCGGTGGTAGACGAGTATCGGAACAGGTATTGTCGGCTCGCCACAGGCGCCAAAGCCAACACCAACGGCTAGGCCGAACGAAGCGATACCGAGCACACATAGCTTCTTCAGCATCCAGGCACGCTCCTACTTCATCCTCTAGCTCGCTTGTTGCCAGACGGAGCCGGCTTAGTTTTCAACAACAATTCAAAATCTTGGGTATTGTGGAACGCGCGGGAGGTGCTAATTGCCCCAAAACGGGTCGATACGCATCAGAGGCCGACCTCGTGCGCTCCTGCAAGAGCAGCCACGGGCAGGCATCATGTTTCAAGACGATGCCCACAGACCTCAAGTTATTTGGCCCACTCCACATTGCGATTCTTGCGGCGATTCCAGCCCTTGCCGGATTGCTGGCTTGGTTGTGCAGAAGAAGCAGAGCCTGGGGCCTTTGGATTCAACGCTGCCTGGGTGCTTTCCTAGCCGCCAATGAACTCATATGGTACGTCTACAAATTCCATTACGAAGGTTTGCGCTTTCCAGAAGGCCTGCCCATTCAGTTATGCGATTTTACGCTGTGGACGACAGTTTTCGCCGCGTTTACGCTAACCAACTGGGCTGTGGACTTCGCGTATTTTGCGGGACTTGCCGGAAGCAGCATGGCGGTGATCACTCCCGATCTGTGGGCGCCCGCAGCCTCCTATCCGACGATATATTTCTTCCTCGCGCATGGCGGCGTGATCGCCACTATTCTGACCCTCTGGTGGGGAAGACTGGCGCGTCCGCAAACTGGCAGCGCCTGGAGGGCATTTCTTGTTCTGAATGTCTATGCCATCTCCATTGGCGCATTCGATTTTATCTTCAAGACAAATTATTTCTACCTCCGCGGAAAGCCGGCGAATCCTTCGCTGCTCGACTATTTAGGTCCCTGGCCCGTTTACATTTTGGCGGGGGAAGGCATTGCGGCACTACTCTTTTGGCTGCTGGCGCTGGCCTTCCAGCATAGCCGCGAACCAGAGCCGGCTTCCTCCTAGCTGCCCGCGGAACCAGCGCCATATTCCAGAATTTATGGGTGAAAATACGCAGCACTTCCCTGAAGCTACACCAGATAGGGGATTTCCTGGTCGACGGCGTGCATGCGTATCAATGAAGGGACGTTATATGCGAATACTGATACCCACCGACGGATCGCGCGAGGCGATGGCGACGATGCGGGCAGCTACCCGCTTCTTGGCTGACGGGGTTCGTCAGGTGGATGTCTTGTACGTGACGCCGCAGCTTCACTTTTCTGGAAGTCATGCGCATGGGGAAACCGCACGGGCGCGGGCCGCGGCGGAGACCAGGCGCATTCTGTACCAAGCGAAACGTGCTCTCGCGGAGGAAGGACTAGATGCCCTGACCTTATGCCGCATGGGATCGCCGAGCAGAGTCATCCTTTCGGAAGCCAACAACTATGACGTCACCATCATCGCTGCCAGAGGATGCAACACCCGCTCCGAAATAGGTTTGGGTCCGGTTGCCAGCCGCGTGGTGGAGCATGCGCCTGGGTGCGTCCTGATCGCTCGGGAGCCCCGCGAAAACAAGGGCACGCGGATACTGGTCCCGATTGACGCATCCGATGGCGCGAGGAATGCGCTCGATGCACTTTGCTCCTTAGTGGACCTCGGCTCAGCCGAAATTACGTTGATGCACGTTATGGAAACCCTATGGCTGCGTGCAGGCCTGGAACGGGAATTGTCTGGAGACATCGATCCGGAGGCGGCCGCGGCCGATCCCGAAGCTCAGTTCGCGCGGGACCTGCGCGCCGATGCGGATAAGCTGCTGTTAGCAGCGCGCGGCCGGTTACTCGGCGAACACTCGGGAGTGACTACCTCGGTCCGCGACGGCAATCCCGCGAACGAGATCCTGAGCGAGGCCGATCAGGGTGATTATGACCTGGTTGTTATCGGGGCAAGCGGCGCCAAGGATATGAAGCACAGCATCCTCGGCAGTGTATCCACCAAGG
>DATGIY010000189.1:0-3497 GCA_035295475.1 Terriglobales bacterium | reverse complement strand
TTGCTGGCTCGCTATACTTTCCCGCCTTAGCGAGTAGCGCGAACTGGCCGCGCTGGGGCTTTGGATTGAGGCTTCGATTTAGAAGTGACTCCGCTGAAGTAAGTGAGTCCGCCGACGGCACCACCTAGAAACGTTGCTGCCACGATTACCCACAGCGACGAGCCCAATTTTTCCAGACCTAAATTAGCAAGATCCCAGAAGGTGAGCGGCCAAATCAGGATCACGTACGCTCCCACAGCAGCCACCAGCAAAACGAATCCGAGCAGTAGCGCCGAAATCCCTCCCAGCAGGCTGGCGTAGAAAAGCATGCGCCGGTACAGCTCGTTGATCGAAGGAGCGCCGGAAGCGGCAGGCGCAGCAGGCCGGGATGGTCGAAGGACTCGCTTATGTTGGACTAGCGGAGACAATGCTCCTCCAGGCAGGGCGCAGCAAGGCGCTCGCGTGCAAAGAGAAGAATAAATAGAGAAGGGAACGCTCCCAAGTTACGAAGGGGATGCCCGGAGTTGGACCCGTAGGAAGGCGCGGAGCGCGTGGATTGTTCTTGCCAAGAAACGTGCAGGGGTCTTGCGACCCCTGCCGGAAGCAAATAGCCCATGATTCAGCTCTACTGCGGCGTGAAATTCTGGTGATAGCTCAAGTTCACCACATCTTGGAACATCGGCGTGCCAGGAGGCAGATCGGCCGGGTTCAGGAAGAGCGTATCGAAATAGAAGTTACGTCGTGGCGCGTTGTACACGGTGGTGCAGCACTTGAATGTTCCCGTGTTGTACTCCGCGTAATACATGCTCACCAGAGAGCCGTTGTAGTAGAGGTCCTGGTTCGTCCAATCCTCCAGAAGTCGAAGGAAGTTGTGCATGCCTCCATCGGTGCCGAAGTCTTTGTTGGCGACAGGCGTCCAACCAGGCTCGGGGAACGGAACATTTTTTCCAGCAGCCACAGCCATGCGGTAATACGTGCTTGCCGCAGCGCGGTTAGCCCGCGTGGTGGGATTCAAAAGGCTGATGGAGTCTTTCCAGTTATTGGAAAGCACGGTAACCGAGTCCGCAATAATTGATGCGGCCGCGTGCGGAGTGTTGTTGGTTCCACCCGTCCAATACGGATCCGACACGCCGGTATTGTAGTTTCCGAGCACGTATACTGGATTCTCCGACGCCACGGTGAATCCGCCCTGGTTGTTGTCGGGACGCACCGGCAAGTAGCTAACGCCGCCGTTCATTCCTCCGGCAACCAGCCGCAGAGCGTGGCGCGCTCCGGTCACCGCGTTCGCAGCACCAGTCGTATTGCACGTAGTCGTCTGGTACGGGTTCATGTTGCTGGTATCCACGTTAAAACCATAACCGATATTTACCGCGCCCCAGTTGTCGAGCTTGCCATTCTGGTCGACATCTTCCGGCGAATACGTGTAGTAGGTGGCAGCCTCCAGCGCGCCATCGGGTGTGGTCGATGCCAGGCCCTGAGCAGAGTTCACGACATCTTCCAGTCCGGACGCGCCGCTGGTGATGTTGCCTTGATTGGGGTTGGGCAGCATTCCCCGGCGATCTGAGAAATAGAGAATGTAGCCGTTCTGATTGCTGTAGTTCACCAGGTTTCCAGCATCATTGGCGGTCGTGTAAGGAGCGGCGTGCTTCAGCCACAGCGCGAGATTGGCCACGTTGATTTCCACGGCATTGATGATGCCGTTCACGGCGCAGCCATTCGCGTTGTCCCGCATCTCGCCTTCACGCGTGTCATAAAAATTGATGGGGTAAAACAGCCCGCTATTTCCAATACTGGTAGTCCCGGTACTGGAGTTGAGTTGCTGCAGGATGAGGATCGCATTCGGGTCGATCGGATCCGCTCCTGGACCACCCGGAGGGGTATCGTATTTCCGGCTGAAGCCCCAGCTTAGCCAGTCCTGCGTGATGCCAATCCAGTTGCCGGCATTGTTCAGATATTCGACGCGAAGCCACGCGCCTTGGCCACCATTCGGAATGCCGCCGCTCGTGACCTCGCCTAACAGCGGCCACGTGTTCCAGCTGGGAAAACCGAATTGCCGAACCCAGCCGTTGGTGTTCTTGGTGGCCATCCCAAAGAACTCTGTGCCTAGGCCGGTCCGGGCTATGCCGGCATTCGGAACGAACTGAACATCATTGGCATCCAGGGCGCCGGCACCCCGCTCGGGATGCAGGTCGGCAACCGTATCAGCCAGCAGGACACGAATCTGCGCCTTGTTATACAACCGCGAGCTACCCAGAGTGCTGGTCGCAGACTCTCCCACCGGCGCTTTGCGAATAATCGCGATCGGGTCCGTGCAGGGCGGCGGATTGCTCACGCAACTATTCTGCACGAAAGGCAATTGCATGTTGGTGGCGCCCGTCAGCGAATTAATAAGAAATCCGTTCAGAGTTCCTGAAGAAATGCCGGGGAAGCTCTGGTTTGCTGCGCCCTGCAATCCGGGATAGCCGCCGCTCCAGCTGGCGTCGCCCGGAGGATTGCCTGGCCCCGGCAAGCTCTTGCAGTTGGGATTATTGGGCGGATAGGCCGGTGGAACAGTAGACGGGCAGGCTGCGCTGGCAATCGGGAGCCACACCGTACCGTTGTAATTGCCATTTGTGGGGAATCCGTTTTCCAGTTGATCCATCACGATCTGCTTAAAGGCCGAGACTTTGTCGGTGAAGACCAGATTGGAGCCGCCGCCGCTGGCCAGGAACAGGCTTGAGTTGGTATGGACTCGGCCGGCGAACTCAAAATTCGGCCCGGCGAAATAGCTGCAGTCATAACCGCAGAAGACGCCAAACTGGAATACCGGGATCAGCGCAACTTCCACGTTGCGCGTAATGTTGACCGAAGCTCCCGAGGGACGCGTGGCCAGCACCTGCAACTGCATGGGAATGATTTCGGCATCGAGCCCCGCATTCTGTCCCGCACTCACGGTCTGCCAGTTGCTGACCGGATTTCCGTTAGCGTCGACTCCACCCGGATAGGAGATCGCGGGGACGATTGTCATGTTGCCGACCATGGCCGCGGTCGGCGGATAGTTCGTCAGGTTCTGAATCTGCCCGTTGGTCGGAGCCATGTACTGGGAATAAAGCGCGGAGAGATCCGCCGTCAGTTTTTCCATGCCAGACTCGGCGCCGTAGTAGGCGAGATTCGCTTCCAGATCATTGCCGCCCATGCGGGTTTCGTTGGTGACCATGAAAAGAAGCCCTACCGCCACGCCCGACAGCAGCACCATGATGATGAGCGCTGCGATCAGCGTAAATCCTTGCGAGCTGTTTTTCCGGTGTCCCATTTGCCTCGTCTCCTGCTTTATCGGGATCACTTGTACCGGTCACGAAACGCCATATTGCGCGCGCTGACCGAGGTCGCCAGATACATGTTCTGCGACTTGTTCCCGTAATTGGTGATGCTCTGTCCCATGACCACAATGTTGATCTTTTGAATAAGATTGGGGGACTCGCCGACTCCAATGGGGTTGGGCTGGCTGGCATCGAGCGCTGCAGTGTTGGAGTTGTAGG
>DATGIY010000188.1:0-3528 GCA_035295475.1 Terriglobales bacterium | reverse complement strand
CGACCTGCTGTCCATCTCGGGACACAAGATGTACGGTCCCAAGGGGGTAGGCGCGCTTTACGTCCGGAGTAAGCCACAGGCCAAGGTGGCGGCCATCATTCACGGCGGCGGACACGAACACGGCATGCGCTCCGGCACACTGAACGTGACCGGCATTGTGGGCCTGGGTAAGGCCTGCGAAATCTGTGCCAGCGATATGGAAGAGGAGAACCAGCGCCTCGCTGCCCTGCGCAACCGGCTGAAGGACGCCATCCTGGGGCGCCTGGAAGATGTGCACGTCAACGGCAGCCTGGAGCATCGCCTGCCCGGCAATCTGAACCTCGCTTTCGGGCATGTGGACGCGGAGGCGCTGCAGATGGGCCTGCGCGATGTGGCGGTCTCCAGCGGTTCGGCCTGCTCCTCGGCTTCGATCGCGCCTTCGCACGTGCTGAAGTCGATTGGCATGCCGGAAAACTACGCTGCTATTCGTTTCGGCATCGGCCGCTTCAATACAGCGGCGGAGGTGGATTATGTGGCCGGCCGCATATGCAATACGGTAGAGAGCTTAAGAGAGTTGGAAAAACCAGGAGTCGGTAGTCAGGAGTCAGCAGTTGGCAAGAGCTAATTACGAGCTGGTACTTCGCATCCGCCCGGGCTTCCACCTGGCGCTAGTGTCTATCAGCCACTATTTGCCGGTTCCAGATACTGGCTTTTAGGCGACTCGTGACTCCGACTCCCGACCACTTTTACATGAATAACCACGATTCGCATCCCCGCGGAATCCAGGTTACAGCCAAAGCCTTGGCTGAGATCCACACCGCTTTGAGCCGGGATGGCATATCTTCCCAGCAAGGCGGAATGCGGCTCAAAGTGGAAGGCGGAGGCTGCGCCGGCCTGACCTGCAAGGCTATGGTTGAGGCCGCTCCCGGCGGGAGCGACCGCATCCTGCAGATCGATGGCGCGCGGCTGTTCCTCGATCCCCGGTCATTTATCTTCCTCTTCGAATCCACCCTCGACTACCAGGAAACACCGCCCGCCGGCTTTACCGTGAAATCCAAGCACGGCACCAACGGCTTCTGTGGCTGCCCCACCGCCGTGCCGACCCGCTGAGCCTATCCACCCAGATGTTCTCTTGACACGCCCCTTACTCTGGAGCCGCAGCCCTAAGAGGAGAAGCGATGAAAAAGCGCACCCTTAATATCAGTGCGTGCCTGATTGTTGTTTTATCGTTGCTTGGTTTTGCCGGCGCCCAGCCGGCGCCCAAGAAGATCATTATTGACACCGACCCCGGCACCGACGACGCCCTGGCCATTCTTCTGGCATTGAATTCCCCGGAAGTGCAGGTGGAGGCGATTACGGTGGTCCCCGGCAATGTGACCGCCGAGATGGGTCTGGCCAATGCGCTCAAGCTCACGACTCTGGCCAATCGCTGCGATATTCCCGTTGCCGGCGGGGCGCAACATCCCCTGGCGCAGAAGCTCATCACAGCCGAGTTCTGGCACGGCAAGAACGGCCTGGCCGACATCGATTTGCCTACCCGCTGCCACGCCGATCCCCGCTTCGGTCCCGACCTCATCATTTCACTGGTGCACAAATACCCGCACCAGATCACGCTGGTTCCCGTCGGCCCCCTGACCAACATTGCGCTCGCCTTGTCCAAGGACCCCTCCATCGTGCCCCTGGTGAAGGAAGTGATCCTCATGGGAGGCAGCGTATCGGGAGGCAACGTCAATGCGGCGGCGGAGGCGAACATCTATAACGATCCGGAAGCAGCGCAAATCGTCTTTAACGCGGGTTTTTCCTCCCTCACCATGGTTGGCCTGGACGTCGGCAACAAAACTTTGTTCGGCGAGAAGCAGATTGAGCAGCTGCAGGCTGCGCCCGGCCCCGTATCCAACTTTGTTGCCCAAGTGGGGAAATTCCTTCTCGACTTATCACGTCGTTTCGGGTTCGACGGCTCGCCTATGTACGACCCCTTAGCCATGGGGGTGACGCTCGACCGCACCTTGGTCGCAACACAGGACATGCGCGTCGATGTGGAGACTCGCGGCCAGTTCACGCGCGGCGAAACCGTGGCCAACCGCGCCAACCAAGTCGAGCGCAATGTGCTGCATGGAGATCATTACATCATCGAGGGAGTGGACCGGGTCGCTCCCAATGCCAAGGTTTGTGTGGACGTTCAGGCCCAGCGTTTCCTGGATCTGCTGGTCAGCCGCATAAAAGGAAAATGACTGCGACGGCCGCGTCGCGGGGTTGTTACCTGCGTTACTGATACAATCGCCCGCGCTGGGCAAGGCGGATTCAACGTTCGGAGGAAGAGCTCATTCCATGAAAACCTGGGCTGATTCCATTCTTCTGTTGGCGGTCACGACCGCCATTCCGGGGCTGCTGGCTTTTGCCGCCGCAACCCCCGACAAACCGGCGGCCGAAAGTGCCGCGACAAAGGAAGTAAGACAACTGAACACAGAAGAAGTGCAAGCCATGCTGCGTGCGGACGCCGCTGCCCTGGCTCACCTGTGGTCGGACGATTTAGTGGTCAACAACCCGCTGCACGCATTTGTGCACAAGCAACAGGTTCTCGACCTGGTAAAGACCGGGTTTCTGGCGTTCACTTCCTACGACCGGCAAATCGAATACATCCGCGACTATGGGAACACGGTGATTGTGGCCGGCCACGAGACCCTCGTCTTCAGCGGAAAAATGCCTAACGCCGGGAGACCGCAACGTCTTCGCTTTACCGCCGTGTGGATGAAACAGCACGGCCGCTGGCAGGAAGTGGCCCGCCATGCCGACGTAGTGCCGCCGCAGTAGTGATCCAGTGTGGCCACTCGCGGTTACTTCTTTCTCACCAAGGCGCCAGGACTGGGCACTAGGTACCAAGTACTGCCTGCTGGTACAATCGCCCGCGCTCCTGGAATTCATCATGTCTGAGGTTCTCTCCGGCGAACAGCGCGAGCATCTGCTGAAGGCGGCACGCGCTACCATGGGTCGCGCCTACGCGCCCTACTCCAGGTTCCTGGTGGGAGCGGCCATCCTCACCGAACTGGACGAAGTGTTCACCGGCTGCAATGTGGAGAACGCCTCCTACGGGCTGACCATGTGCGCCGAGCGCATCGCCATCTTCTCGGCGGTAGCGCATTCCGGGGCGGCGAATGTCCGCCTTCGCGCCATCGCGGTGACCACACCCGAGGATGTCGTCTGCTCGCCCTGCGGCGCCTGCCGCCAGGTGATCTGGGAGTTTGGTTCGGATGCGGTGGTTCTGTTTCGCGCGCGCGAAGGGTGGAAGGAAACACCCATCCGTGATCTGCTGCCGGAGGGCTTTTTGCTGCTGTGAGCCAATCCTCGCCCAGCCTGGTGCCCTTTCGTGCCGTGGATGCCATCCGCAAAAAGCGCGACGGTCACGAGCACGCGCGCCAGGAAATCGAACAACTGGTCTCCGCTTACACTCGCGGACAGATTCCTGACTACCAAGTCGCCGCCTGGCTGATGGCGGTGGTGCTGAAGGGGATGACGCGCGCCGAAACCGCGGCCCTCACCGAGGCCATGCTG
>DATGIY010000187.1:0-2677 GCA_035295475.1 Terriglobales bacterium | reverse complement strand
GGCCAGCCACCACAGCGAAATCGGATCGCCGCCCGCGAAGTGCACTACCGCCGCCACTACCCCCGCGCCTGCCGGAATGGGCATACCCACGAAATATTTCTTTCCCGGACGGCCAGGATTCGAGGGCTGCGGGTTTACCTGGATATTGAAGCGCGCCAGACGGCTGGCTCCCGCCATCAGAAAAACGAAGCTGCCGATGATGCCTGCCTGCAGCAGCTTGCTGTGCAGGTCGGCATGGCTCATGGGCGGCAGCAGGTGAAATCCCCACATCCAGGCCAGCAACGCGGGCGCTACTCCGAACGTGATCACGTCGGCCAGCGAGTCCAGTTCCCGGCCGAAGTCGCTGCTGGTCCGGGTCATGCGGGCAAAAAAACCGTCCAGGGCGTCAAAAATGATGGCCAGCCCGATAGCCTTGGCGGCGTTATCGAAGTGCCAAGGCTCCATTACGCTGGCCTGAATCACTTGCGAAATGGCGTAATAACCGGCAGCAATATTGGCCGTGGTGAACAGGGACGGAATCAGGTAGGCGCCCTTACGCTGGCGCTTTTCCCGAAACGGCGCGTCCTCTCTGCGGCGCATGGGAAATGGCGGTTCCGTCATCTTTGGCCTCCGCGCTGGCTCTGGGCAAATTCCGACTGCAACTCCGGACGATCGCGGCCCGTGTAAGCCAGCACGCTGGATCCTCCTTTGACCCGGTCTCCCACTTTGACTTGCATGTCGGCGGCGGCCTCCAACAGGATATCCACCCGCGAGCCGAATTTGATCATTCCCACACGCTCGCCGCGGCGCACGGCGTCGCCAACCTGCTTGGTGAATACGATACGCCGCGCCAGCAGCCCGGCAATTTGCTTGAACACCAGCTTCTGTCCTTCGCCCTCGACGGTGACGATATTTTGCTCGTTGTGGTGCGCGCTGGATGCTCCCATCGCATTGTGGAATTTCCCTGGCTGGTAGCGCACGTCGCGAATGACGCCGCTGATGGGCGAGCGATTGACGTGCACATCGAAAACGCTGAGAAAAATGCTGATTCGCTGCCGGGGACCCTCCGGGGTTTCGATCAATGAGACATCCGTGACCTTACCGTCAGCCGGCGAAACCACCGCTCCCGCCGTGGCCGGAATAACGCGTTCTGGATCGCGGAAGAACCACAGAAAGAACGCTGCCAGCATCACAGCGGGCACACTCCAGGCCGGTCCCGCCAGCCATCCTAAAAGGACGGCCGCTGCCAAGAAGGCAAACCCGTAGTAGTACCCGTCGCGAACCATGGGATATTAACGATTATATTGGCAGGAACAGGGTTATGCTCGCATTCTGGAGGAAATAGGAGGCGAATCGGGGTGTCAGAAAGGGCACAGATACACTTGCGCCCCCGGCTTCCAGCCAGTGGGCGAAGTGGTGATTAGGCGACCTGGTTCGCGGTTCGGTACTGCCGCTCAATCTGTTCCATCTGATCTTTGAGCCGCAGTTTCAGCTTTTTCAGACGCACTTCTTCCAGCTTTTCGTCTTCGCTGAGATATCTTTTTTGGGTGAGTACGTCGAGGCGTTGTGCGTATTGGAGGTGTTCCTGAGCCAACCGGCGGAATTCGTCATGGTTGGCCAAAAGCAAGTCTCTAGGAGAAAGCATCCTGCTCGGCCTCCTGTCTACTTCTAAGGCAAAGCTAGCACACCTCGGTTTGCCGCTTCAATGATTTTCCAGCTCAGCTGTGCACTGTCCCAGATCTGCCAAGGCTCCTCCCGTACGGGGAAATCTTGCCAACTTAGTACACATACAAATACAGTGATTTCAACTAAATACAACTGATTATCTAATGTGGTACATGTAAATAATCGCATCCTCCTCGGGTTCCCGGTAGTAGAGGCGACGCAGCCCCATTTGCTTAAACCCACAGCTCTCGTAGAGAGCGCGGGCGGGGGCGTTCGAAGCGCGCACTTCCAGCAAAATGGCCGTCGCCTCCTGCCGTCGCGCTTGATCAGTCAGCGCCTGTAGAAGCAGCTTTCCATAACCGCGGCGGCGGGACGCCGCCTGTACGACGACGTTCTCTAACTCCCATTCTGGGCCACTGATCTGCGCGATCACAAAACCTGCCAACCCCCCCTTCTCCGCCAGCAGACATAAACGGCGAGGGCTCTCGCCCTGAAGAATTTGGGCGTAGTGGGCGCGCGACCAGTGGGCAGCAGTCGGTGCTGCCTGCTCCAGCTCCAGCAAGGCACCAAGATCCTGGGCCGTGGCCTGGCGAATAACGGCTTCAGTCACGTGCGGCATTGTAGTGTGGAACTCGCCTCGGGCATATCTTGTCGGCAAGGAACTGCTAGGGGCTGCAGTTCTCTTTCATCTCTGCTACCGGATTGTCCCGCCAAGCCGGTCACCGGCACCTTGGTTTTGCCCCTCCGTGCAGTTCCCCCTCACGGTTGCCTCCTAGTATGAAATCACCGCCACCACGGCGAGGTCCATGCTCATTCTGCTTGCGCTTGCGCTTCTGTCCGGGGCTTCGGCTATGGCCCAGGTTCAACCAGACGAGATTCGTGACCCCATATTTTGGGACAGGGGCAATGTCATCATTCATTCGACCAACTTTGCCATACAAACAGCCGACGCTTTCACCACCCGGCATATCCTCGACCACCATAACGGTAGGGAGCGCAATCCCTGGGCACGGCAGTTTGTGGCCCACGGCTG
>DATGIY010000186.1:0-3822 GCA_035295475.1 Terriglobales bacterium | reverse complement strand
GCCCCCACGCCCATGATCACAAATTGCTTTACGGGGCCAATTTTGAGTTCAGCGTCAACGCGAATTATTGGGAGGAGCGGACCATCACCTCAGAGATCCGGCCGATCATCGGGCTGCACCTGCATCCCGTGGACTTAATCTACAACCCAATTCTGGACACGGACTATCGGGGAGGCTTGGGCGGGCTGCAGTACAATCCCGCCGGCCGAATCGCTTACAACCTGAATGACAACTGGGCGCTGTCGCTGGAAGAATACGACGGATTCGGCGCCTTGCACGACGTTGTCCCGCTGCATCAGGAGTTTCACGAAGTCTGGGCGGTCATGGATCACGCCAGCAGCAAATTCCTCGGGATAAATGTAGAAGCCGGCGTCGGTTTAGGTTTAACGGCTGGCTCCGACCGGGTCACACTCAAATTGATGCTGTCCCGCAACTTAAACGCTCATCCCTGGCGGCCGTGAATCCAGGCAATGCGTCTGGCGAGAACGCCGGCCTGTTGGCGATCCCAGCCGCAGCCAAGGCTTGGAGGATGTGCACTTTTCCGCAGCGCCGCATTGCTCGCGGTACAATGCGCGACGGGAAAAACAGATGAGCACGTTGTCGGGAAAGACCCTGATTATTACCGGCTGCAGCCGCGGGATCGGGCTGGCGATCGCGCTGCGAGCAGCGCGTGACGGCGCCAACGTCGTGGTCACCGGCAAAACCACGGAGCCACATGCCAAGCTGCCCGGCACGATCTACACCGCGGCTAAAGAAATTGAAGCGGCGGGCGGCAAGGCTCTGCCCTTCCCCATGGATATCCGCTTCGACGATCAGGTGCACCGAGCGGTGGAAGAGGCCGTGCGCCAATTCGGAGGTATCGACATCCTGGTGAACAACGCCAGCGCCATCAGCCTCACCGGCACGCTGCAAACACCGATGAAGCGCTATGACCTGATGATGAGTATCAATGTGCGAGGAACCTATTTGTGCTCACAGGCGTGTTTGCCCTATCTGGCGAAGGCGGCGAATCCCCATATTCTGAATTTAGCGCCGCCGCTGGACATGCGAGCCCAGTGGTTCGCGCCCCACGTGGCCTACACCATGTCAAAATATGGGATGAGCATGTGCGTGCTGGGCATGGCGGAAGAGTTTCGCCCGCAAGGAATCGCGGTGAATGCCTTATGGCCGCGCACCATCATCGCCACCGCGGCGCTGCAGGTGATTTCCGGCGCGGAGACAGAGCGGGCGCGCACGCCGCAGATCGTGGCCGATGCGGCCTGGCACATCTTGACCCGCGACAGCCGAAGTACAACCGGCAATTTCTTCATCGATGAAGAGGTGCTGGCCGCGGCCGGAATGAGAGACTTTTCCCAGTATTCCGTTTCCGCTGGCGCACCACTGAAAAATGACATTTTTGTGGATTGAAGAGAACGAAGGAATGAGGCGGGCTTCGCCCGCCCGGACAGCCGAGGGCGGCTGTCCCCACGCAGAACGCTTTGTTTTAGCCGTTCATTTTCCTAAACGGACCCAGCGTCCATCGTTGGCGGAATGCTCCACCGCTTCCAGCACGCGTTGCACTTTCAAGGCATCGTCAAAGTTGGCGTGGAAAGGCTCATCCTTGGCCAGCGCCTGCAGGAAGTCCGCCACTGTGTTGGTAAAGGTGTGCTCATAGCCGATGATGTGTCCCGGCGGCCAATAGCGATCGACATAGGGGTGACCGGGACCGGTGACCAGCACCTCATGCCCGCCCTGCACTTCCTGTTTGTCGCCACAGTCGTAAAACTCCAAACGGTTCAGGTCCTCGAGATTGAAACGCAGCATGCCCTTGGAACCGTGAATCTCGAACTGGTTATAGTTCTTGCGGCCGATGGCGTAGCGGGTGGCCTCGAAGCTGCCAATGCTGCCATTGGCAAAGCGGGCCAGCAGGAGCACCGCATCGTCCACATCGCGCGGCGGCGGAGCAAAAATTTTGAGCATGGCCGAGAGCTCGCTGATTTCGCCGTTCAGCATGAGCGCTAGATCGATGGAATGGGACAGCAGATCGCCCATGGCGCCGGACCCGGCTTCGCTGCGCTGGAAGCGCCAGACGCCCGCGCGCTCGGGTCCCCAGCTCTGCAAATAGACGGCGCGATAGTGATACACCTGTCCCAGCCCGCCTTCCTCCATCATGCGTTTTGCCAACGCAATGGCGGGGACCCGCCGGTAATTGAACCAAACCAGGTTGGGGATCTTGCGCGCCGCCGCGGCCATGTCCTCGGCCTCTTTCACCGACATGGCCAGAGGCTTCTCACAGAGCACGATCTTGCCCGCCTTGGCGGCCGCAATGGCCACCGGCGCGTGCAGATTATTAGGCGTGGCCACATCGACCACATCAATATCCTTGCGCGCTACCACCGACTCCCAGTCGGTAGCAGTCTCCTCCCATCCCCAACGCGCCGCCATGGCGGGGAGAGTTTCCGGGTTGCGCCCGCAAATCACCTTGCGCCGCAGCTCAAACGGGAGCTCAAAAAAATGCCCGGCCTGATGGAAAGCATTGGAGTGGGCTCGGCCCATAAAGCCCTGGCCGATCATGGCAATGTTCAGAATTCTTTTGGCGGCACTCATTGGGGTCCTCGCGGCAAAAATGAAGCCCCTAGTTTTAGCACGATTGCCGAGTTGTCTGCTGGGAAGGAGAGCCGGAGCGACTACTGTTTCTGCCAGGTGCGGCCACCGTCGCTGGTGGTCCAGGTCTGGCCGTCCGCGGTGGTCAGATTGCCATGCTGCGCATCCTGAAAAGATAAGGCGCTGATGTCTTGCGCGAGAGGCACGCCGTCGCTGGCGGGAGAAAGGCGATGCCACTGGCTGCCATCATCGCCGCTGTAATAGAGGGCGCCGCCCTGGCCGCCGACCCACACATTGGGACCGATGACGGCTACGGAGCGGAAAACGAGATTGCCGGCGAAAGGCACGGTCTGCCAGTTCTTGCCGCCGTCGGTAGAACGCAGCAGCTGCCCATCGGAGGAGAGCATCCAGCGCGTAGGCGCAGCCAGTTTCTTTTTGCCCATCGCGGGAGCGTCAAGATTGGAAGCGATCATGACGCCGGCGTCGGCCGTGGCGGCCGGTGCGGCTGCAGCACGTGCGGCCTTGGCGGTGGCGGCGGGCGCGGCTGGGGCAGGCGCGCTGGCCTGGAGCGTATCCTTATCCGCAGATTTCGCCAGAGTGTCCGTCGAAGTCAAGGTGTTCTGCGGAAGTTGCCGTCTGCGAGCGGGAGCGACTTTAAGGCCTTCATTCTTAGCCTCCAGCGGAGCCTGCAAGGAAGGAGCCGGGCGAGGTGATTGTTTCGCAGCCTGAACAGGAGCAGCTGGGCTCTGGACTTGCGCCACCACCGCGGGGGCTTTCCGGAGCGCATTTTCGCCGGCCGCTCCCGATCCACCGCGATACACAAGAGCAACCGATGCGATCACGACGGCTCCAGCGGCTACCCCTACCCAGCGCCAGGCCGGCATGCGAATCCCGGCGCGGCTTTTGGCGGCCGCAACTGCAGGCGCAGCTGTTTCGGGTTCGGGCAAGCTCCGCCACAGCACGTCGCGGCATGCAGTGCAGGCCGCCAAGTGAGCCAGTACGCCTTCTCTTTCTTTTCCTGTCAGAGCCTGCTCGCTGAAGGCGGCCAGCAAATCAGCCGAAGGATGCTCTCCCGCATCCCCGGTCGCCGAGAACCTCTGCAGCACGAATTTTGGCAGCTCGGACACTTTTTACCCTTCCCCTTCGCTGGGTGCCCCGGCCTTCTGATCGGAGAACGGTTGGGACGATGGTTTTTGCGTCAGGTGTGCACGAATTTTCACCTGCAGGTCGCGGACGTCC
>DATGIY010000185.1:0-2094 GCA_035295475.1 Terriglobales bacterium | reverse complement strand
GGCGGTGGAGCAGGTGCTGTTCGGCGCTGAGGGTGTGGAGCACGGGCTGGAGCAAGGTGCGGTGGTGGTGGATTCCAGCACAATCTCGCCTTCGGCGACCTTGCGTTTTGCCGAGCGTTTGCGGGGCCACGGCAATACCTACGTGGATGCGCCGGTTACCGGCTCCAAGATCGGGGCGGAGAACGGGCAGTTGATCTTCATCGTGGGCGGTGCGGAAGAAGCCGTCGACCGCCTGCGCCCGCTGTTCGCGGCCATGGGCAAGCTGCTGGTGCGTGTGGGCGAAACCGGGCAGGGGCAATCGGCGAAAATCGCCATGAACCTGATGATCGCGCTCACCTATGAAGGATTTGCCGAAGGTCTGACGCTGGCGACCAAGCTGGGTGTGAACGCGGAGAAGCTGCTGGAATTGATCAATGCTTCCATGGTGCGCTCGGGGGTGGTGGAGTACAAAGCGCCCTTTGTCCTGAAACACGATTTCTCCCCCAATTTCCCGCTGCGGCTCATGCACAAGGATATCCACCTCATGCTGGACGCCGCCCGCGAAAAGCGGGTCAAGCTGCCGGCGCTGGAGACGGTGGAGGAGATTTACGAGATCGCTACCGACGAAGGTCAAGCCGATTTGGATTATGCGGCAACGCTGGCGCTGCTGGAAAAGTGGGCGGGCGTGGAGGTGAAAGGCACCTCCGCCTGACAGTACATGGCCTAAAAACATGTCCGGCGCGTGCCAGCAGCGGCAAAATTGGTTACAATAAGGCCTGCTTGCTGTCGGGGATCATTTCTCTTCCCAAAACAACTCAGCAGAAAGTAGAGCAATGCTGACCACCATTCTCATTGCCGTAGCAGTAGCTTTTCTCGTGATGCAGGCTTCCGGCTTTTGCACCACCATCTATCTGCATCGGGCCATGGCGCACAAAGGGCTGCGCCTGCACCCCGCGGTGGCCATGCTCATGCGGATTGAACTCTGGCTGTTTACCGGCATTAATGCCCGGGAATGGGTGGCCGTACACCGCAAGCACCACCATTTCACCGATGAAGAAGGCGATCCCCATAGCCCCTACCTGGTAGGGCTGTGGAAAGTGCTGTTTCTTAACGCGTTCTATTACGCCCGGGAAGCCAAGAAGCCGGATGTGATCGAAAAGTACACCCGCGACATGCCGCGCACGCGGGCGGAAGCGGTGCTGGGCCGGGGATCGTTGGGCCTGGCAGCCGGGGTGACGCTTTTTGTCGCGCTGTTCTGGGCCATCCAGGGCGGCTGGGCAGGGCCGATAATCGGGGTCGCCACTTTTATCGTGCAGGGAGCCGCTTATATCGGCATGAACGCGGTTATTAATGGGGCGTGTCACGCTATTGGGTATAAGAACTTCCAGAACACCGCCACTAATTTGCGCCTGGTAGCCTGGTTTTCCAGCGGCGAGGGACTGCACAACAATCATCACCAGTACCCCGCTTCCTCCAAACTGAGCATGAAGCGAGGCGAGTTCGATCCCGCCTGGCCGCTGATCCGCCTGCTGCAGGTGTTTTCCCTGGCCCAGCCTCTACCCTTGCCCAGCGAGCACTGAAGCCGCCACCCACTGAGGAAAGAAGACCCGAATTTCTTAGTGCCTGGATTGACATCTGGGGCCTTGCCCGGAGGCATCTGTTGTTAATGATGCATGTGTGGGCTGTGGCGCTCGATCTGCTGTTGGCCCTGCTCCTGGTGACGGTCTGGTACGTCGCCTTCCTGCGCTATAACCGCGGGCGGGCGAAGCAACTGTTGCGCTGGATCGCCGCCGCCTCAGGGCGCGAGGGGAAAATCGTCTCCCTGCGCTGGATTACGGGCTCCCGCTTTCTGCTGCAGCTGGAATTTCCCGGGGAAAGCTTCCATAACGCGCACATCAGGGTGCAGCTGAAGCCGCGGGAAATGCCGCTGAGTTGGCTGCTCAGCCGTCTGAAGGGCTGGGAAGAGACACTGACTTTTGAGGCCGACCTGAACTGCCCCCCTGCTTTCAACCTGCAGGTCTGCAATTACCGCTGGCGGCGTATTCCCGCCAGCAGCCGCGAACCTCAGGCCGCGGTGCTATACCGCACGGGGCCGGTAGTGCTCACTACCCGGGG
>DATGIY010000184.1:0-7709 GCA_035295475.1 Terriglobales bacterium | reverse complement strand
CTGGCGCCGGCGATGGCGGAGCACAAGCGAGCGAGTCAGAAGTAAGGCAGGGAAGCCAATGGCAACCACGGAAGTACGACCCACGGAGAGCTTCGCGGAACGGATCGGGCGGATAGAGATTTCCGCCACCCTGGCGGTGGTGAACGAGGCGGAGAAGCTGCGGGGGGAGGGCATCGACCTGGTGGATTTCGGCGCGGGCGAGCCACATTTCGCCACGCCCAAGCACATCAAGGACGCGGCCATCACCGCCATTCAGAACAACTTCACCAAGTACACGGCGGTGGGCGGCACGGCCGAACTGCGCGACGCGATCGTGCAGCGGCACGCGGCCGACTTTGGCTCCAACTACGGGCGCGAAGAAGCGACCGCGTGCGTGGGGGGCAAGCACGCCCTGTTCAACGCCATGCAAGTGCTGGTGGATCACGGGGACGAGGTCATCATCCCGGTGCCGTACTGGGTGTCGTTCAAGGACATTGTGCGCTACGCGGGGGGAAAGCCGGTGCTGGTGGAGAGCGACGAGAGCCGGAATTTCGCTCTGCCGGTAGAAAGCGTGGAACGGGCGGTTACCTCGCGCACCAAGCTGATCATTCTGAATTCGCCGGGCAATCCTTCGGGCGCGGTGATGAGCGCGGAGGAGATGAGCGAGATTCAGCGCTTCGCGGCGCAGCGCGGTATCTGGGTGCTCTCCGACGAGTGTTACGTGTATCTGAATTTCACGGGAAGGAAGTTTTCCCTGGGCTCAGCGCGCGAAGGCAAGGAACGCATGCTGCTGGCGGGCTCGCTCTCCAAAACCTACTCCATGACGGGATGGCGGCTGGGCTATGCGCTGGGCCCGGAGCCGGTAATCAAAGCCATGCAGAAGCTGCAGAGCCAATCGACGTCGAATCCTACTTCGATCGTGCAGAAGGCGGGGCTGGCGGCGCTGAAGGGCTCGCAGCAGTGCGTGGAGGATATGCGGCGGGAATACATACAGCTGCGCGACCTGGTGGTCGCGGGGCTGCGAGCTATCCCCGGCATGCGCTGCACGCAGCCGGAAGGCGCTTTCTATGCTTATCCCAATGTGTCGGCCTATTTTGGGCGGGGCGGGATGAGGTCAGCGGCGGACGTGGCCGGGCGATTGCTGCGCGAGGCGCACGTGGTGGTGGTGCCGGGCGAGGGCTTTGGCACGCGCGAGCACATTCGGATTTCTTATGCCACGTCGGCCAAGGAGCTGGAGCGCGGGCTGGCGCGGATGAAGGAGTTCTTCGCGAGCATCTGAGGCGGGACGCGATTATATCTTTTTAATTATGAAATATCCCCGGCAACTGCAGTGTGCAGGCCGGCTTCTATACAGGTTGCGCGCCTATCGATGACAAAACCTGCTCGCTTGCGGGGCTGAGGGCGGTGAGGACGGCCGCTCCCGGCCAGCAACTATCTTCAAGTACGCATGGAACTGTATCCCTTACTTCTGCTGCCAGAGTTCAGCCCACGCCCGTGGGGAGCAACTGACCTGTCCCCTATCTACGCGGGAAGAAGGTTCGCGGAGAAGATCGGCGAGGCTTGGCTGACCGGGGATGAGTGCCGGGTGGCCAACGGTCCACTGGCAGGGCAGCGGCTGGCCGATCTGGCCGAGCGCTACGGGCGGGACCTGGTGGGGGATGCGGCGCGGGAGGCGAACCGATTTCCGCTGCTGCTCAAATTTCTATTTCCGCACGACAAGCTTTCGGTGCAGGTACATCCCGACGACGAATGCGCGCAACGCGTGGGACAGCCGTGGGGAAAAACCGAATGCTGGTACGTGCTGCACGCCGAGAAAGGCGCACAAGTGGCGCTGGGGCTGAAGCCGGGTACGACGCGCGCCCAGCTGGAGCAGGCGATCCGGGAGACGCGCGCGGAAGAACTGCTTAACTGGATCGATATTCATAGCGGGGAGATGATCTACGTGGCGGGGGGCACGGTACACGCCATCGCGCCGGGCTCGATTCTGGTGGAGACACAGCAAAGTTCCGACACCACCTATCGGCTCTATGACTACGGACGGCCGCGGCCGCTGCATCTGGAGCAGGGCCTGCAGGCGGTAAAAGAGAAAACGGGGTCGGGGAAGGTGAAGAGTGCCGGCAATGGACGGCATCGGGAGCGGCAAGAGCTGATCGCAGCGCCTTTCTTCGTGGTGGAGAAGTACGGGTTACGCGAGCCCAGCCTGTTCACGACCGTGGAGGAAGGGCGGCGGCTGGTGGAGATCCTGGTGGCGGTGAATGGCTGCGGGGTGCTGGAAGCGAGCGGCGCGCCGGCCGTGACTTTTGCCCCGGGAGAGGCCGTGGTGGTGCCGGCCTGCGTGGAAGAGTTTCGGGTACGGCCGCAGTGGTCGGTGGAATTTCTGCGGGCGCGGGTGCCGGCGCAGGCGAGGCCGGAGCCAGCCATCATTTAAGATGGTTGGGGCGGCGGCGGGGCAGACTGCTCATGCTACGCCAGCAGAGTTCTTCGTGAGCCGCAAGTAAAGTCAGCAGCAACGAAAATCCGTGGGCAAACAGATCCCTCATTTCTATCCCGTAATCCTGGCCGGCGGCCGGGGCACGCGCTTCTGGCCGCTGAGCCGGAAACGGCGGGCCAAGCAACTGCTGGCGCTGGACGGCAAACGCACCATGATCCAGCAGACAGTGAGCCGGCTGCGGCCCTTGAGCTCAGAAAAGCAGTTCTGGGTGATTACCAATGGGGATCTGGTGGCAGAAATAAGCCGGCAACTGCCGGCCCTGCCGCGGCGGCAGCTGGTGCCTGAACCGGTGGGCCGAAACACGGCGCCGGCCATTGGACTGGCCGCCTTCATCCTGATGCGGCACGATCCCGCAGCCGTAATCGGGATGTTCCCTTCCGACCATGTCGTGGAAGATGAAAAGGGTTTTCGAGGCGTGCTGCAGCGCGGCCTGGAAATTGCCGCCGGCGGCGACAACATCGTGGTCATGGGGATTCAGCCGACGCGCCCGGAAACCGGTTACGGATACATCGAGACGGGCGAGAAGCTGGGCAAGGACGTGCTACGGGTGCGGCGCTTCACCGAAAAGCCCAACCGGCAGCGGGCGGAAGAATTTCTGGCTTCGGGACGGTATTTCTGGAATAGCGGCATGTTTTTGTGGCGAGCGGACACACTGGCGCGGGCGCTGCGGGAACATCTTTCGGAAACCGCGCCTCACCTGGAGCAGATAGCGGCGGCATTCGGCAGCAAGAAGTTTGAAGCGACTTTTCGGCGGCTGTATCCCAAATGCGAAAACATCAGCGTGGATTATGCGGTTTTGGAGCCGCGCTCGGCCAAGGGGGAACACGCATCTAATCTGTTCTGTATCCCAGTGGACGTGGGATGGAACGATCTGGGTTCGTGGGCGGCGCTGTACGAATATCAGACCAGGCTTAAGCAGGACGGCACGGAGAATATGGTCCACGGGGCCGGCAGCTTCGCCCTGAATGCGGAAGGCAATTACGTGCACGCTCCCGGCAAGTTCGTAGCGACGGTGGGCGTGAACAATCTGGTGGTGGTAGAAACCGAGGACGCACTGCTGGTGACCACGCGGGAGCAGGCGCAGGATGTAGGCAAAGTGGTGAAGTATCTGGACGAGAAGAAGATGACGAAATTGGTGTAAAGCGCTCTCGGCCATCGGCTTTCGGCATACGGGTAATCACTCAGGAATCGGCCTCGCTGGGAACTGAGAACCGATGTTTCCGAAGGCCGACAGCTGGCACCTAGGAGGCGGGCCGAGAGCCAACAGCCGAGAGCCGACGACCAAGACATGAGCGAAATCAAATTCGGTACCGATGGGTGGCGGGGAGTCATTGCCGACGACTTCACCTTTGACAATGTGCGCCGGGTGGCAGGCGCGATCGCGTCCTACGTGCTCAAGCATGAAGACGCCAAACGCGGGGTGATCATCGGCTATGACACGCGTTTCGCCTCGCCGCGGGCCGCCGAGGTGGCGGCGGAAGTGCTCGCTGGAGCGGGCATTCCGGTAGTCTTGGCCGACGACTATACGCCCACGCCGGCGGTTTCCTATAACGTGCGGGAGCGGGGCGCAGCGGGCGGCGTGATGATCACCTCCAGCCACAATCCCTTCAACTGGAACGGGGTGAAGTTCAAGGGAAGGTTTGGGGGATCGGCTACGCCGGCCATCATTAGGAAAATCGAGGATGAGCTGCATGCCGGGGCCATGCCCAAAGGGGTGCCGGCCAAGATCGAGCGCCTCAATCTGAAGCCGGCTTACGTGGAGGCGATTTGCAAGTTCGCCGACCTGGAGAAGATTGCCAAAGCCAATTTCAAGCTGGCGATCGACACCATGCACGGATCGGGGCGGGGCGTGCTGGCGGGAATCTTCGACCGGCACGGGGTGAAGTACGTGGCCATCCGCAGCGAGGTGAATCCGCTGTTTCCGGGAATCAATCCCGAGCCCATCGAACCGCACGTGGCCATGCTGCAGGAGACGGTGGTGCGCGAAGGCTGCCACGCCGGCCTGGTCACAGACGGCGATGCCGACCGCATTGGCGCGGTAGCCGAGGATGGCAGCTTCGTGGATTCGCACAAATGCTTTTCCGTGCTGCTGCGCTGGCTGTTGGAGCGCAAGAAATGGCCGGGCGATGTGGTGCGCGCCTTCAACACCACGCGCATGCTGGACCGGATCGCGGCGCAGTATGGGCGTAAGCTGCTGGAGTGCCCGATCGGATTCAAGTACATCGCGGATTTGATGATGGAGAAGGAGATCGTAATTGGGGGCGAGGAGTCAGGCGGGATCGGGTATTCGCGCTACTTGCCGGAGCGGGATGGCATTCTGAACTCGCTGCTGCTGGCCAACGTCATGGCGGATGAAGGCAAGACGCTGGGGCAGCTGGTCATCGACTTACAGCGCGAATTCGGCGAACATCATTATGGGCGGCGCGATCTGCACATCGCGGATGAGGTGAAGATGGCGGCGATCCAGCGGGCGCGGTCGGAGCAGTTTACCGAGATGGGCAACTATCGGGTGCTGCGTAAAGAGAACCTGGACGGGGTGAAGCTGTTCCTGGATGCGCCCACCAACGGCAAAGGCGCCGAGGCCTGGATTCTGCTGCGCGCCTCCGGCACGGAGCCGTTGCTGCGGTTGTACGCCGAGGCGGCTTCGCCGGAGCTGGTAAAGGAGATGCTGGCCAGCGGAGAATCGATGGTGCTGCAGAAGGCGGCAGCGTGAGAAAAACAGCTGAGTAGCTGTCTGGCTAACTAGCTGACTGGCTGACTAGCTGACTGGCAAAGTGCAGGCGCGATTGTCGAACATAGGCCGAAGGCCGAGAGCCAAAAGCCGCTTTTATGACTTTTCCCACCACCAGCACGGCGCAGACTGACAGCCCGGAGGCGCGGCGCTACAACCGCATCCGGCGCCGGCTGAGCATGGCTGACTTCGGGCTGGGCTTGCTCATGCTGCTGGTCTTGCTGGCTACCGGCTGGACGCGCAATCTGCGCGATGTAGCCTATCTGGGCGCCTGGCAAATCTACGCGCTGGCGGTTTTCTTCTACATCGGCATGCTGCTGGTGATCGGAAAGGCGCTGGGATTCGGGCTGGACTTGTACAGCTTTTACCTGGAACACCGCTTCCAGCTGTCGAACCAGAAGCTGGGATCCTGGCTGTGGGACCAAACCAAGGAGTTCCTGGTGAGCCTGGTGTTCGCGGGCATTGTCGTGGAGATCATCTACTACGTGCTGCGCATGTGGCCGCGGGAATGGTGGCTGATCGCCTGGGGCGCATTCATTGTACTGTTCGTGGCGCTGGCGCAGATCGCGCCGGTCATACTGTTTCCGATCTTCTACAAATTCCAGCCCCTGCAAAAAGAGGAACTGAAGCAGCGCCTGGTGCGGCTGAGCGAGCGCGCGGGGACGCGGGTGCGGGGCGTGTATGAATGGAAGCTTTCGGAGAAGAGCAAGAAGGCGAACGCGGCGCTGACCGGGCTGGGGAAGACGCGGCGGATCATCGTGGCGGACACGCTGCTCAACCACTATTCCGATGACGAAATTGAAGCCGTGCTGGCGCACGAACTAGGGCACCACGTGCGGCGCCACATCCTGAAAGGCATTCTGCTGGAGGTGGCGGTCACGTTTGTGGGCTTCTGGGCGGCCAATGAAGTGCTGCGCTACGCGGTCTTCGAGCGGCACATGTTCGAGTCGCTGGCCGACTTCGCCAACCTGCCGCTGCTGGCGCTGGTTTCGACGGTGTTATCGGTGCTGCTCATGCCGGTGCTGAACGCGTACTCGCGGCAGAAAGAGCGGGAAGCAGATCAGTATTGTTTTGAATCCATAACCAGCGTGGAGCCGTTCATCACCTCCATGAACAAGCTAGCCGACCAGAACCTGGCCGAGCGCTCGCCTTCGCGCCTGGTCGAATTGCTGTTCCATTCCCATCCTGCGATTTCCAAACGGGTGGCGGCGGCCCGAGCCTACGCCCGCGGCAAAGGCGAGCCGGTCAGCGCCGGTTAGCTCCGGCTTTTGCCAGCAGTTGCTCCGCCCGCCTGAGGTCTTCCTCCGTATCCACACGAAGAGTGTCGAAGGCTGTCTCAGCTACGTGAATGGGGATACCGTTCTCCAAGAATCGCAGCTGCTCCAGGCGCTCGCTGCGCTCCAGTTCCGATTCCGGAAGAGCCACGTAGCGGTCGAGGGCGGCCTTGCGATAAGCGTAGAAACCCAGGTGCTTGTAGTAGCGCGGCGCGACGCCATCGCGATCATACGGGATGGTGGCGCGGGAAAAGTAGAGTGCGCGGCCGGCCGCATCGGCCACAACTTTCACGGCGTGAGGATAGTTGATTTCGCCGGGAGCGCAGGGAGTCTTCAAAGTGCCCACGGGGATGGCTGGATCCTTCATCAGCTCGATCAGTGAGCGGATGTGCTCCGGGCGGGCAAGCACCTCATCGCCCTGGACGTTGATGTAGACGTCGGCGGCAATGGCCTGAGAAACCTCCTGCACGCGCTCCGTGCCATTGCGACAGGAAGCGGAGGTGAGCTGCGCGCGCCAGCCGCGCTGGCGGCAGAGGTCGAGGATTTCCTGGGAGTCGGTGGCCACGATGACGTCCGCCAGTTCCGAGGCAGCGCGCACACCCAGGTAGACATGGGCGAGCATGGACTGGCCGGCGATGGGGAGTAACACTTTGCGGGGCAGGCGAGTGGAGGCCAGGCGCGCAGGGATGACGGCAAGCACTTTCATGATGTGCTGCCAGTTTCCCGTGTGCGGCAGGCGATTGGCAAGTCGGCGGACGGGTACGCCGCCGGCGAGCTATACGCTCCGGCGCAAGAAGGGATCAGTGGCCGAAATCCCGGGGGTGTCCCGCGAGGTTGGCGCCGTTCGGCCCAGGTTGTCACCTATGTAGTCGGTACATTCTGGTACCCATGTCTCCGGGCTGGACCGAGGTGAATTGGTGGCGGCGGTTGGACTCGAACCAACGACCTACGGATTATGAGACCGTCGCTCTAACCACCTGAGCTACACCGCCACGGAAGAGAGGAAAGGCCGCACGCTGGCAGAAGGGCACGCCGAATTGCAGGGCATACGGGCTGCGATTCGATTCTAAGAGGAGGCGCGAAACACTGTCAATTCTGGGGCGCCAGGATTACACGTCCCTCAGCGGCTAAAGCCGCTATTTGGTCGACGGTGACGGCGCAGCTGAAGCTGCGCCCTTCCGAAAGATGAATGAGGGCCGTCCCTTTCGTATTCTCGATCAACGAGGGCACGGAA
>DATGIY010000183.1:0-5881 GCA_035295475.1 Terriglobales bacterium | reverse complement strand
AACGCGATGTGCGTATAGCCTGCAAAATCGAAAAAGAGCTGGAAGCCGTAACCAACGGCTAACGCCCACACATCTGCGGCGCCCAGGTGTGGGCGGGCAAAACCCCCATCGATTCCCTGCCCGGCGGGAATGCCGGCGGCCAGCGCACGGGCAAGCGTCATAAGGAAGATTCCTAACCATATCCGCTCCAGCCCATAGCACAGGCTGGACCAGCGCGGGCGGAATGGCTGACGAAATTGCGGAAGCAGGTCGGAAACGCGGCAGATTGGTCCGGACAACACCGTCGGTCCGAATGCCATATAGAGAGAAAATTCAAGCAGCGAAGGATCGAGTTCCTGCCCTTGATAGATGTCGAGCAAGTAGCTCAAGGCCTGGAATGTCCAAAATGACATACCGAGCGGCAACACCAGTTGGGAGAGGTTGGCGGCCAGTCGGGACGTTTGCACCATGTGGGCAGCCACGCCGGGCAGATACTTAAAGCTGCTCAGCAACAGCAGGTTTATGGCAATGCCCAGCCACAGCCGGCTAGCTCTAGGCTGGTGGCGCAAGTGGAGGCCCCAGGCATAATTGAGAAACGTGCTGGCCAGCAGAATGCCCAGGAACCAGAGGCCGAAGCTGCCATAAAAGATGTAGCTGGCGACCAAAAACAGAACATTGCGTTCGCGCGGGGAGCGCAGGCGAACGGCAAGCAACCAGGCAACAAGCACGCCAATGACTAGGCCCAGAACTCGGTTCGATACCATTTAAAATCTACTCGGCCGCCCGTTTCGTCCCAGGCGTAGAAAAAGCCGGAGACCGAAGATACCATCTTTCAGGGGATGATTATACGACGATACCGTCTCGCAAGAGCCTTCTTCGATTTGTGTCAGCCGTCGTCGCCGGTAATCTTGATTCCTGATCAGCGATATGCTTAACTGCACAAACGATGTTGTCGTCCCTGCGTCCAGCCTTGCGGGTGATCACAGGTCTCCTGCTTGCCGGCATGGTTTTGGAATTCTGCGCCCGGCTCGATGATTTTGCCGTCTATGGTGCGCCGCTCTGGTCAGCCTACAACAGTGAGATTCTTTATAAGTGGGACGCGTTGGGAAAGACGGGCAAGCCGGGCGCGCGATACAAGAAATGGCAATTGAACAGCCTGGGGTTCCGCGGGCCGGAACTCAAGCCAGGAGGCATCCGCATTGTTTGCTTTGGCAGTTCCGAAACCTTCGGGCTGTATGAAGCACCCAACGAGGAGTTCCCACGCCAGCTGGAGAGCGACCTGAACGCCCGTGCCGAAGGTCAGTTTTTTCAAATTGTGAATGCCGCCTATCCCGGAGAGACACTGGCAACCACTGCGCTGCGGGTGCCGGAGATTGTGCGCCAGGTCCGGCCACAGGTGGCTGTGATCTATCCTTCCGTCGCCGCTTACATTTTTCCGCCTCCCGCCCATGTGGCTGCGCCTCCGCCGACAGCAAGATTCGAGCTTCGAATCGTGGATAAGTCTCGCGATCTGCTAAAGCAATTGCTGCCACGTGGGGTGCAAAATTATCTGCGTGAGCGCGAAATCCGTCGCTGGGCCGAGGCCAACGGCTCTGAGGCCCGCTTACCGGAGGAAAATATGCGGCGATTTGCCTCCGATCTCACGGAACTGATTACCTCTCTGCGGGCGGCAGGAGTGGAGCCGGTGCTGGTAACGCATGCCACCCGTTTCGGAGAAACGATCAAGCCTGGCGCCCGGCCATGGTTAGTGGCATGGCGAAGGTTCTATCCCATGCTGCAAGAGAACGGTTTTCTCGATATGGAAAACCGCGCTAATGACATCATGCGCCACCTAGGCGCCGTTGAGGAGGTTACAGTCATCGACGCCGCCCACGAGATTCCGCCGGGACAGAGAAACTTCGCCGACTTCGTTCACTTCACCAGCACCGGTGCTGCCCTGATGGCGCAAGATCTGGCCGATGGCCTCGGACCGGTCATTCTGGCCCGCTGCGGCGGAACCTGCCTGAAAGTTCCCAAGAATCAACCGCGCACGACCTTAGCTGTATCCCGAGCCAACTGAAGCGAAGCACGCCGCATATTTTGCCCGAAGCTTGAATCATTGCAGTGGCGTTTTGCCCCAAGGCACAAGAGGAACTCGGTGAAGCTTGGCCGTTATTCGGACGCTTCGCCGCATTGCCGTGTAGGGGTCAGGGCATAAGCTTCCAGCGTGCGTCTTGCCTCAGTGGGTAAATCGTCGTCGCTATTCCGCAGCCGGGCTGACAAGCCAGCGCTCCGCATATCGCTTGGCGACCCAAAAACGACGTACTTGTATCCCAAGAAGTTCAGGGCAAAACTTGAAGCTGTGCCCGCTAACGCTGCCATCGAGGGCCATAAAACCACCAGCGCTGGGGCGGGAACGACGAAGGTCACGATGTAGGCGGACACTCCCACATTTATCACCGCTGCCAGGAAACTGATAAGCAGGAATTGGCTTCCTGATCGCACCAAGCTTTTGCCCTTGCCCTTTACCTTGAAAGTCCATTTCCGGTTGAGGAAGTAGCTGTTAACCGCGGCAAGAAGAAAGGAGACCGTCCTCACAGCAGCGTAAGGAAGACCCTTCTCTCCGGTGTGGGTCAGGGCAATCAGGACATTCAACGACGCCAAATCAATCGCCGTGTTGACCACGCCCACGAGCACAAAGCGTGACGCCTGGCCCGCCAAATCGGAGGGCAATGAGTAAATGGGCAGCTTACCGTCGCTTGTGAGCATATCGTCTTGCACTTCACCACCCTGGTGCGGCCTGCACCCAGGTGTGCTTAGCAAGTGTTTCTCCAAAGGATTCCGCCCAGGGGTGCCGGGTTTTTGCGCTAACCGACTGCTGGGACGGAAGAATGTTGCAGATTTGACGCAGGACCTTTCCCCGTTGTCGTTAAAGGACCCCACTCATCCCTAGCCCACAAACCATGTTCGGCGGGCGTCACCGGGAGAAAGCAATCGAAACCGACTAAGATCTTGCCAGAGTGACGCACATGCGCGCAGCGCTGTACAGTTTGCGTCTCCAGAAGCGTCTTGGACAGAAGCAAACCGACTCAAGTGGCACTCCCACGGCGCCAAAACCCTCCTTGAAGCGGCGCAATCCCGCGCTCTCCGGGTTCGTGCCGCCAAGGTTGAAAGTTCTTACTCCCTCTCGCTGCAGCGTAACCGCTACTTCAGCGATCAGAAATGGCGACGCACCCACCTCCATGCCGGCCGGCAGGGTGCCGGCTGACTGGTAATAGGCGCCTGCAGATGCTCGCAACAGGAGAAGCGAGGAGAGGATCCGGCTTCCGTCGGTAACCTGGAAGAGCTCTCCTAAACTGCTGCTGAGCAAGGCGCGCGGCAAGGCAGCGTCCAACTCTAAGGGCACACTTTCGCCATTCTTCGCCCGGCGTTCCATGGAGGCTTTCATCAGCCGAAGATGCTCGTCACAGGCGGAGGTCTGGCGTGTGCGAATGAGCGATAACCCGGCCTTCTTGGCCCGCGCGAGATTCCGGCGATGATTAGAGCTCAGGCCCGCAAGGGGGTTGCCTTGCAAGGACAGGACAAATTCGATGCGCTGCCGCCGGCTGATCTCTCCTGGTAGAGGCGGAATTGGGCTGCATGGGGAACAGAACGTATCTATCTGCACGCGCCAGATTGCTGTGGTTTCGCAGAATATCCGCAGGCCGCGCCAGAATTCTGTCCCCTGAGATAGACCAGGAAGAGAAGGTATATTCAGGCCGCGGCGCAACGACGAGCCCGAAATAAAGCCCATACACCCTGTTGCCAATTGCTCTCCCTCATACAGAGCGAGAACACATGGATGCTCCCCCAAGGACTGACGCGCCACGACGAACTCGGAGGTGCAAAACGGATTAACGGGATCCTGAGCCGCTAGCTGCTGAATCAGCGAAGCAGGGGGCTTCCGGATAGTTCGAAATTGCCAGCTCACTTTCCTCCTCACGAATCGTCTTCTCCAGGCGGTTGGCATCGATAAAGAACTTGCACGCCCAGTTTAGATATTCAAAGCGCCCATAGTCGCCGGTGATGGGCATGCTGCCCTTCACCGCTCCGCGGGTTTCGGGAGGTCCGTCGACGCGAACCGTGCTGCGGACGTAACGGTTGGCGGAGAAAGCAGCGTTGCGAAATCTGAGGTCTCCGGTTTCCCGGTACAGCATCAACCAGGAGAGCGCAATTTGTTCCGTTCCCGTCAGGCAGCACGACTCAACTGCACCCTGCCAATCGGCATTGAGTCGTCCTGCCAGGTATCCGTCCGAGCGCATCGCTCCCAGCAGTCCCTCGGCGGTCCGTAACGCGGCCAGCAAAAAGCTTCTCTCCCCCGTGAAACGATAAGCCTCGACAATGCCGCGGAGCACATAGCCGATGGTATGCGTGAGAGGTTGGCTGACATCATCCAGACAACAGTTCGAAAACCAACCGTTAGGGGCCTGCTGGGACAATGCCCAGCGAATGTTGCGAATCGCGGCTTCTCCGTAGCCATTCCCGGGCTGCAGGCGCTCGGCCTCGAATAGTCCCCAACTCACGTGCGTCTCGTAAGCTTTTATGCCCCTTTTCGCAAAAGGAGTAGGGTATCTGCGCCAGCACCCGTCCGCATCCTGGGTCCGCACCAGCCATTGAGCGGCCGCGTTCATGGCCTGGCGGTAGCGATCACCGAAGACCTCAACTCCCGCGGCCAGTCCCAGCAGGATCTGACCAGTGTTGAACGTCACCGGAACAACCGGCCGCGCATCGATTGTTCCTCCCTGGTAGGCGCCACAAGGCAACTGGATCTCAACTAACCATTCAAGCATCCTCTGGGCCCGGCGTAATAGCGTCGCGTCCTTGCGGATCCTGGCTTCGAGCAGCAGGGTCGGGATAATGTAGCCCGTGGTCTCCGGATAGGAAGTGCCCCAACCGCTTGCCAGGCTGTAATGGCGAGCAACGCCGCCATCACAAGATCGAGAATTATCCTGTGCGCGTTCCATCCACGCCACGGCTTCATCTAGAGTGCGATCCAGCGGTGGATCTGCCCACGTCTCCGCCTTCCCCTCTCGCCATACTTCTCGCCATGCTTCGACTTCTGCTTGAGGCACGGCACGGTCGCTGGCATGCAACCCGACACCCTGATGCACCCGACGAAATAAGATCAGAAAAGGTTCTACAGAGGACAGCACCATGTTCAGAATCACCACAAATGGCCCGCACTTTCCAGGGGAGCTGCTCAGGGGAGGACTTCGGGGGAAGCACGTCAATTTCCAAAAACAGCACCGCAAAAGTCGCTATTTTCTACACCTTGCGTTTCACGCTGCAGGATGTCAGCCTACGATGCTCCAAGGAACTTCTCTCATCACGGAATTTCCCTTCCCTTTTGTTACCGCAGTAACCAATGTCGCCTAACAGCCCCGTTTTCAGTGCCTAATGCGGCTCAGGGGATCGTTCACAACCTTGGGGACACAAACTCTCCCACCCTCTCCAACTCGTCTTTATGGTAGCAATCATTCCAGAATGAGGACATCACACGAAAGTGGGGTGGATGCAGAAGCACTGCTTGATGGTCGCTCCGCGGAGGATGCGATTACGCGAGAGGCAAGCGGTCAAACTCTTTGAAGGCACATCATGGCCGCAGTTGGTACTTCGCGAAGAGGCGCCTCTGGTTGAGACCACCGGCTGGGCGCGCCTCTAGACAGGAGCCGCAAGAGCCCGTGGGGACGTGCTCGCCACTTTGCGCGGGTCGCGGTGACGAAATTTTTCGTGCCCGAGGGCGGGGATTGCCAGGCTAAGCACAGTTAGAAGCGCTGCCCCTACCCGCGCCCACCCCGGCAGCAGCAGCCACCATGGGCTGAGCCTTATCAGCACGCTGGTGACGGGTACCGACCAGGCGAATACATGCAAGGAATGCCTGCCT
>DATGIY010000182.1:0-2557 GCA_035295475.1 Terriglobales bacterium | reverse complement strand
CACCCCGCCGATGCCGGGCTGGAATGATCCGGTCGCGATTGGCACTCGTTCGCCGATCTTCAGCGATGCTTTCTGCCCATCAACCGCTCGAATTTGCGGTTCCTGCAGAATGCGGCTGTCGCTGTCGGTGTACAGCGCTTCCGCTGTCGCCGAGCTGATGTTCACCTGGAAATCGGTGGCGTTCAGATTGCCCAGCGCGTTCAGGCTGATGCTGCCCGGCGTTCCGGTCCCGCTTCCCGTGCTCGTGCCCGAGCCCGAGTTCGTACTGTTGCCGGTAGTGTTTGTGTTCACGTTGGGCTGCAACGAAACCGTAGCACTGGTCGGCGGGCTGATGCCCAGGGTGCGAACCTTTTCGCGATTCACCTGCATGATCGCGATATCCACCACTACTTCAGGTTTCGCCTTGTCGATATCCTCAATCAGCTTCTGCGCCAGCGCTACCTGGTCGGGTGTGCCTCGCACCACGATCGCATTCTGCGAAGGCAGCTGCTGGATGCGGCTGACCTCCAGGATGGTGCGCATGGCGTTCACCACGTCCTGGAGTTCGGTCGGGGCTGACAAATTGGAAAGATAAAAAGTCTTGATGACGCTTTGTTCCAACTCCTTGCGCTTGGCCGGATTATCGGCGGCCACGAAGATGGTGTTGGGCGTAACCGGCCGCCAGAATGTCTTCGATTCCAAGGCCACGATTTCCAGCGCCTGCTGCAGCGTCACCCCATTCAGCTCAATGCGGATTCTCCGCGACGTGTAATCCGGGTCAAACAACACGTTGATGCCTGCCAGCTTGCCTACCGTGTCGTAGATGACTTTGCTGTCTTCGGTGAGCTTCAAGGTTATGGGCGTGTTGGAAATAGGCGCCAGTTCCACCGGGCCGCCCGCTTCCTGGATCATCTTGCCCAAGGGGCCGGTTGTGGGCGGCGCCTGCTTGCCTGCCGTCCGCGCCTGCTGGATCATCTCCTGCGTGCGTTTTATCTCTTGCGTCGCGATAAAGCTGGAAGGATCGATGGCCGCCGCCTGCTGAAACAGCTTCAGAGCCACTTCCAACTGCCCCGCCTGGCGCAGCAACTGTCCCTGGTGCACCTTGGTCGCTGCCGCCAGAAAGCGCGTGCGCTCCAGTGCCGTGCGGTAGTAGAGGTCATCCGGCTTGAGCGTATAGGCCTCATGGTAATCCTCGTAGGCCTGCACGTAGTCTTGCCGTGTCTCTGCTTCCTTGCCTTTGTTGTAGAGGGACTTAGCTTTATCGGCGGCGGCCGGAATGCTGACTGCGGCAATTAGCAGCAGCAGGCCGGACCACCGGGTTAATTTGTGCATGAAGATGCTCCCAGCAGGATTCGATCTGTGGCGCACATGCTACAGCCCTCTCCACGTAAAGATCGAACCAGAAGAGGATTTTTGCATGAGGAATTCGCATTATAACATCGGAAAAAACAGTGTTTAGCAGTTACTGAGTGTGAGCCTCCTATCCCTTTTGGTACTATGCCGGTGGTGCTAAATGCCTCGCCAGCCTACACATCCGACGCGCCCAGAACGGGAAAAGAACCCCCGCCGCGATCCCACCGCCGCCGGCCAACGTGACGCAAGTGTGAATCGGGCCGCGGGGCACAACTACTTTCTGCTGGAGAAGTTCGAAGCCGGCGTAGTGCTTACAGGGACTGAAGTTAAGTCGGTTCGGGCCGGCCGGGCCAACCTAAAAGACGCTTACGGGATCGTGAAAGACGGGGAATTATGGCTCTTAAACGCCCATATTGGCCCCTACGAGCACGGCAACATCTTCAATCATGAACCCCTCCGCACCCGCAAGCTGCTGGTGCACAGGGAGGAACTCCGAAAACTTATAGGAAAGACACAACAACGGGGTCTGACCCTCATTCCCACCCGCATGTACTTCAAAAATGGGAGAGTTAAGGTAGAACTTGCACTGGCCAAGGGTAAGCAGATGTGGGACAAGCGGGAAACGGAACGACGGCGCACGGCAGACCGGGAGGCCCGGGAAGCCATGGCCCGGGCAAGGAAGCGGGCTTAAAACCGTCTACGGTCGACGGCTGACGGTCGAGGGCGGACAAGTTTTCCCTTGGGCTTTCGGTTCTCCGCTCGAACCGCCGCTGCTACAGGCCCGGTGCGGCCCCGCCCCAGTCGGCAGCTCGTAGTATTCTGTTCGATCTCCTGAGGGGTACCACGGCCAAGAATGAGAATGATCCTGCTGCTTTGGAAGGTACCTTACCTGGGTATCGGCGCGATTGCCCTGTTGCTGGCAGTTTTCCTCTGCGCGGCCCCAGCTCGCGCGCAGACCGATGAGATTCAGGTTTACGACGCGGAAATCGAACCGCCAGGCATCTTCAACCTGATGATCCACAGCAACTTCACGCCCTTGGGGCGGACGACCGCGGCTTTCCCAGGCGCCACAGTGGCCGATCGCTCGTTCAATGGGACGGCGGAATGGGCCTACGGCGTTACTCCGTGGTTCGAGCAGGGGCTTTACCTTCCCGTGTACACCTTCTACTCGACGAACCAGGGAGCGGTGATCAACGGTTTCAAACTTCGGGAACTGTTTGTCCGC
>DATGIY010000181.1:0-2312 GCA_035295475.1 Terriglobales bacterium | reverse complement strand
CTGCCGCCGGCTACAACACCATGGCGCCGCGATCTCAGCTCTTTGGCCGCACTTTCACCGGCATTGAGCCCGAATCCCGCCAACTGGCCCTTACCTTCGACGATGGCCCCAACGATCCTTGGACCCAGCGCCTGCTCGAGGTCCTCAACCGCCATCAAGTTCGCGCCACTTTCTTTCTCATTGGCCGCTATGTCGCCCAGCGCCCCGAAATCGCCCAACAGATCGCTGCCGCAGGCCACGTTGTCGGCAATCACACCTGGGACCATCCCAACCTGATCTTCGTGCGGCCGGCGGAAGTGGAAAGGCAAATTCAGCGCTGCGCTCAGGCGCTGCAGCAGGCCGTGGGGCCGCACTCCACCCTGTTCCGCCCGCCCTTCGGAGGACGCACCCCACAGGCGCTGCGCGCGGTGCGCCGCTGCGGCCTGCAACCGGTTCTATGGAGCATCAGCGGCCGCGACTGGGAAGCCAAGTCGGCCGCCTACATCGAGAACAAAATCGTGCGCGGGATGGAGGGAGGCGAGGTCATCCTCCTCCACGATGGCGGCCACCGCTCCCTGGGCGCCGACCGGTCCTTTACCGTGACCGCCGTGGATCACCTGATCGCCCGCTGCCACGAGCAGGGGTTCAACTTCGTGACCGTACCGCAAATGATGCCAGCGGCGTGATTCCTCTCCCGCCGTCCGCCGGCTGGTCCGCTCACGGCGTCTCAAACACCCGATAGCTTTTGATCCTCGCCGCGACCGCAAATTTCTTTTCCGGCAGCCGCAGTTGCACCCGCACCACTTCGGCGGGACAGCGCAGCCACACCCCCTCTCTGCCGATCATGCGCGGCGGCAGGGCGAACACCAGCTCAACCGGCGAACCGAGCGGCAGGTGTTTGTCCAGCAGGAAGAACATGCCGCCCGTGCTGAAATTAATGGCTTCGCCGCGAGTCTCGTAAATATCGCCATACTTCACCGTCAGCGGCAACTGCGCCGCCACTCGCACCCGGCCCCTTCGCTCCGCTGCTACTGCGGCCGTGCCCCGCGACACCGGCTCCTGTGCCAGATGGGCTCCCATCCATTTCTCCCTCAGAAAAGGTCTTGCGTGCACCATCGCGGCCGCCCCCGGCGAGCGTGCTCGTCCCCTTCTCTCTTATATGGGGGGAGTGGCACTGCGCTTGGGTTACAGAGGGGAATTACTAAGGTATGTGCGTATCGGATCAGGAACACGTTCCCAGAACGGGGACCGGCGTTCCCGACCTTCGTGTGAGTTCTTCGTATTCGCTGTGGCGAACTACTTCGCTTCCACCACCGCGAAGGCTTCCCGCGCCGCGGCCACGGTTTGCCTTATGTCTTCATCGCTGTGGGCGGCGCTGAGAAATGCCGCTTCGTACTGCGAAGGTGGCAAATACACTCCCGCTTCCAGCATGGCGCGATGAAAGCGCCCAAAAGCTTCGGTGTCGCTCTTGGACGCGCTCGCCCAGTTGGTCACCGGGCCCTCGGTAAAGAACCACGTGAACATGGAGCCTACCCGGTTATAGCTGACCGCCACCCCGGCTTCCCGCGCCGCCTCGGCCACCATGGTGACCAGCGTGGCGGCCGAGCGCTCCAGGCGCCCATAGATTTCGCGGTTGTCGCGCAGATAACACACGGTAGCCAGCCCCGCGGCCATGGCTAAGGGGTTACCCGAGAGCGTGCCTGCCTGGTACACCGGCCCCAGCGGCGCCACCATGTCCATGATCTCCGCCGGCCCGGCATAAGCGCCCACCGGTAGGCCGCCGCCGATGATCTTCCCTAGCGTGGTCATGTCGGGCGCGGTGCCAAACACTTCCTGCGCCCCGCCAAACGCCAGCCGGAACCCGGTCATCACCTCGTCGAAAATCAGCAGCGCGTTGTCGCGCGACGTGATGTAGCGCAAAGCGTCCAGATATCCCTTGGCCGGGGGCACACAGCCCATGTTGCCCACCACCGGCTCCACGATCACGCAGGCAATTTGTCCTTTGAATTTCTTGAACGCCTGATCGACCGCCTCCGCGTCGTTGAAGGGCAGGGCCAGCGTGAACTGGGTAAATTCCTCGGGCACGCCTGCCGAGCCGGGAATCCCCAAGGTGGCCACGCCCGATCCCGCCTTCACCAGCAGCGCGTCTGCGTGTCCGTGATAGCAGCCTTCAAATTTCACCACGTATTTGCGCTTGGTGTAGGCGCGGGCCAGGCGGATGGCCGACATGGTGGCTTCCGTCCCCGAATTCACGAAGCGCACCTTCTCCATTTTCGGAAATGCCGAGAGCACCACTTCCGCCAGTTCCGGCTCCAGCGGGTTGGAAGCGCCGA
>DATGIY010000180.1:0-2092 GCA_035295475.1 Terriglobales bacterium | reverse complement strand
GCGCTGAATTATCAATCATTCCCAAATAGAAGCGCTGCTCTTCGCTCTGCCCGGGACGCGATTGCAGCAACGCGGTGGCTTGGGTGATGGTGTTGAGCACGTTGTTGAAGTCGTGGGCAATGCCGGAAGCCATCTGGCCGATCGCCAGGTGGCGTTCAGTGTCGGCCACGCGGCGCTGCAGCTGCGTGATCTCGGTGACATCGCGCACCACCAGCAGGGCGCCGATGATCTCACCCTCGCTGCCGCGCATGGGATTGGCGGAGACCAGCGCGTCCACGGTCGAGCCGTCGTCGGGGTTGGAAAAGACGCGGGCTTCGTTTTGCACCGTCTCCCCGCGCAGGGCGCGGGTGACCGCCAGCCCGGACACGGCCATCGGCTGCTCATTTTTGTAGACGCCCAGGTGTCGGGCCAGGAAATTCACGTGCGCGCCGCGCAGTTCATCGCGGTTGCAGGCGCTGATCTGCTCGGCGGCGCGGTTCACGTCCACCACGCGCGAGGTTTGGTCGAAGATAAATACCGCTTCCGGCATGCTTTCCAGCAGGGTGGAGAGCTCGAGCAGTTGCTCGCGCGCCGCCTGCCGCTCGCGGCGGCGGGTTTCCATCAGGTAGATCACGGCTAGGGCAACAAAAGGAAAAATGCCCAGCTTGGCGTAATTGTGCAGGTGCTCATTCACGATTACGCGGGCGTTCATGAAAAGAAACGAGCCGGCTATACAGAGGGCCACAGTCAGCAACGAGGGGCCGGGACCGGCATAGGCTTCCACCAGGGCGACGAAGGCCAGGAAAAGCAGCGGGATGTAACCCAGCACCGTCTCCAGCCCCAACACTACACCCAGGGCCACAACCGCGACCAGCACGGCAAAAGCATAGGCAAGAACGGGCCGATTTCGCAGCCAGGGACGCATAGCAATACCAATGGCCTACTTGTTTTAGATGACCTCAGGGGCTATGCGGCAGCTTTGCTGGGCCTTACTCCTGATGCCGGCCTTCCCAAAGCGGCACGCATGCGCCTTCTGCAGTGAACCCAGGATCGCGGCAGGAGTTGTGGCGGGCGGCGGGCAGGCACCCGCAAGCGGCTGAAAAAGCGGCCAATGCAGTTCTTGACGGGAATAGCATTTAGCGATATTAATATTGCGATTTGCAATATGCGGCTGGGCGAGAAAATCCGCTACCTGCGCGAAGTGGAAGGCACGCTGCGCGGATATGGCCGCGCCCTTACCCAGCAGGAGATTGTGCGCGCGGTGAGGAAGGAATTGGGCAAGAGCATCAGCCAATCCTATCTCTCCCAAATCGAGAGCGGCGCCCGGCCCCATCTCACCAACTCCACCCGCATGCTGCTGGCGCACTTCTTTAAAGTGCATCCCGGCTACCTGGTGGACGATCCCGAAGGATTTCATAACGAGTTGATTTCCGACCTGGGGGCGCTGGAGGACAAACTCGATTTGTGGCTGATTAACGGTGCGGAACGCTTTCGCCGCGACCTCGAGGTCAGCCAGGCTTTGCTGGAAGCCGCCAAGCACGAGGATTCGCGGCGCTGCCTGGTGCTGTTGGGGGCCATCCTGGAAACTCCCAATCTGGTGGATCGACTACTGCAGGTGCTGCGGCCGGAAAACCATCGCCATGGAACTGGCGCCGCATTGCCGGGCAAAGGCAACGGGCAGGGGAGGCGCGGCTTATGATCTGGGAAAATTTCTATCTCGTCTGCTTCGTGGTCGGCTTCGCGTTCAGTGTGCTGTCGTTTCTCGGCGGAGGAATGCGCTGGCACTTGCTCTTCAAATGGCACCTGCCGCACGCGGGCGCGCACACTCACGCCGGAGGCCATGTTCATATCGGGCACAGAGGCGGTGCGCGCGGAGCCGCGGGGCAGGTCTCTCCCTTTAATTTCCTGACGTTGACCATATTCCTCGCCTGGTTCGGCGGCACCGGATACTTGCTCACGCGTTATGCCACCGTCTGGTTTTTGCTGGGATTGCTGGTGGCTCTGCTTAGCGGTGTCGGAGGAGCGGCCCTGGTATTCGGATTTCTCAAGGTGCTGATTTCCAGCGAGCGGCCCATGGATCCCGCCGATTACGAGATGGTGGGCGTGCTGGGCA
>DATGIY010000179.1:0-2594 GCA_035295475.1 Terriglobales bacterium | reverse complement strand
TCATGAGGTTGAACGCGGTCCCGTCAGGGCCCACGTCCAGCAGTCGGACCCACAGGTCGAAATCGCGACAGTTGCAGGAAACGTAAATCTCTGCCGTGATCGGACCGAGAATGGCAACATCCTTACCCAGTGGCGCGGAGTCAAACACCAGTACGTCTGGCCGCGTCGCCAAATCGCGATAATCATGAGCGCCCAACCTTCCCGCGTAAGCATCGAGGACTGGATGCGCGGGATCTGAGGTGAAAGCGCTGGACTCCTGCTTCGGGGGTGAGGTTTGGGCCAGCACGCCAGGCTTTCCCGGGCTGGCACTTGCCAGATAAAACGAAGCCGCCTTGGCCTCGACCGGCGGCCACGTCGCCTCATCGCGCCAGCGATTGTCACCCATGAGAAACAGGCGCACCGGTTTTTCGCGCTCCACTCCGTTGTTGATGCCGTGCAGGTAATGGTCCATCCATCGTAGAACCACCGCGTCGTAATCAATGCGCGCCGCGGGGCCGAACTCGCGCTCCCCGGATTTGGTCGCGCCGGTTTCCTTCACGCCATGGATCCACGGACCGATCAGCAACTGTGTGCGGGGATCTCGCTGGCCCTTGCGGGTAGCGAGCAGGCCGAGGTAGTTCGTGGTTGCGCCCTCGGGGCCATAGTCTTCGTCATACCAGCCGGAGAGGTTGAGCACGGCGGCATGCACGCGCGCGTATTTGTCACGCAGTTCCGCCCAATTCCACCACGGATCATCAGGCGCATGGCGCAACCACTCATAGTAGAACGGCGCCACCCTGTGGAGGTCGGGAAGGGAATCCAGGGGAACGGCCGACAGCAGCCTGTCTTTGCTCGTGGTCCAGGCGGCAGTCGCCTCTTGATACGTTCGTGGGCCAGGCAAATTCCTCTTACTCCGCAGGTCGGGCGCAATGTCTTCCCAGATCCACGCAATCCAGGACATGTCGAACACGCCGCTGGAGTAGAAAAAATTGCGCGGCGTGGAAAAGGTCATGGCCGGCACCATGGCCTTCAGATGCGGCGGGCTCTCGACCGCGGCAAGCCACTGCACCGCTCCGGGATAGGAAAGACCAAACGTGCCAATGTTGCCGTCGGACCAGGGCTGGCGTGCCGCCCACTCGATGGTGTCATAACCGTCGTGGCCTTCATTCTGGTAAGCCTCGAAGGTTCCCGCCGAGGCGTAACGGCCGCGCACGTCCTGAACGACTACGGCGTAGCCAGATGCGACCGCATGCTGAAAGGTGGTGTAGCTTTTGAGCGCCTCTTCCTTGTTGTAGGGAGTGCGGTAGACCAGGGTTGGGAACCGGCCCTCGCGCCGTGGAAGCAGGATGTCGGCACGCAGCACGACCCCGTCGCGCATGGCAACAGGCACGTTTCGCAGCGTGATGGTGGCGGAAGCCGAAACAGCCAGCGCCACCGCTAGCCACAACAGGAGCAGCTTTCCAAAGGCGTGCTTCATGGGAGGCGCTTAGTGTACAAGGCGAGGGAGACAATATCGAGTAGTGAAGGTTATCAACCTCAGATTTTGGCTTTGCTCAGGGATGCTTGAGTAAGGACCAATCCCTGATAAATTAAAGCCATGACTAGCCTGACCCGCGCGCTGCTGTTGACAGTGCCCAAGACCAATGGCGACGGCGACCACTCTGCCCAGGGGCGCTAAATTCTCCCATGGCAAAGACACACATAGTCCCCAGTATCGACCAATACTTGCGCGAGCGGCTGATGCCGGTGGAAGGTGCGATTCCGCAGATTGCCGGCATCGAGATGTTTGGCAATTCGATTCCCGCGGGAACTGTGGGTGGCGATCTTTTTGAGTATATTAATTTTCAGCAACGTTACGACATCGATGCCCGCATCCAGCGGGCTCAACGCCTCTCGCAGGAGTTTCTCGATCCACTTCCTCCAGGCGTCCGGGCACGCAATTCGGTCGACGACCACGTCCAATGGCTGAAAAGAACCCCCGATTATCGGCCTGAAATGGAAACCGAGTATCGCTTCGCAAGGAGCTCCGAGCAGGTGCGAGTCGCTCAAGACTTGCATGACCTCTTTTCCACGGCGGGTGTCTTGCTGGTCGACGCACAGGGGCACGGCATAATAGCAGCCAAGATTGCCCCCACGGTCCACGATACGTTCCACGCTTTGATGCTCACCGAACTCGATCGCTACGGAAGAACCACCCCTGAGCTATTCGAAAACCTCAACCTGCGGCTGGCGCAATCGGTGACCGCCCGCAACGCGCTGGGAATAGCGGAGAGGGAGAACGCGCGCGAAATCGCGACCATGTTGTACGGCGAAATCCGCCCCGGCGGCCATTTTCGCTTCGTTAACTTCGGCCATCCTCCACCGCTGGTATTCTCGGCGGAATACTCCAGGTTGATGAAAATCGATGAAGCCCGCATGGTGCAATTCCTTGCTCTCGGCCTCCAACTTCCTGCCGATCATCCCGACCGGAAGAAGTACTACTCCATAAACTTGCGGCAACGACAGTTCAACTCTTTGGATGTCGCCGAGATCACTCTCATGAGTCCGGGAGATATTCTTGTGCTCTACACCGACGGAGTCTACGACGGCAGCGATCAAGAAGCGCGCGAGCTACT
>DATGIY010000178.1:0-2666 GCA_035295475.1 Terriglobales bacterium | reverse complement strand
GTAAATGCTCTCCATCGCCTCGAGCACTTTTTGACGGGCAATGAGATCTTCTTCCGCAGATTGGGTCGCGGCCACGGCAGTCGCTAAGGACGCGATCACCGCCAGGACTCCAACCAGCATGACGACGATGGCGATCATCACCTCGATGAGAGTGAATCCGCCTTCGCGATTGTGTGCGCCGGATTGAATGAATTTGCTCTGTTTCATTGTTGTGCCCAAGTCGCTACGCCCGCCAGATTGTTGACACGCCACCCGCGAATGCGGCCGGTGGCCCCCCAAACTGTGACCGCGCGCCCGTTGTAGGCGTTGGGGTCCGCAGTCCGGGCAATGTAGACCACTCCGCTGTTGTAGTTGCCGAGGCTGTCCTGCGCAGAGCCATCGGGCATGAAGCAAACGTAGTTCAGGCTGCCCGCGCCCAGGCCCTGCCCAAAGTCGATAGCCGTTCCCCCAGTGCCGAAGGAGTCAGGCGGGTTGGTAGGGAAGCCCGCCATGACCGCGAAGCTGACATCCGGCGGCAACTGGTACGTGGTCACCTGCTGGACCGCCGGCAAAACGCCGCCTACTGCCGGAGGTTGATATGTAATCTGAATGGTGCCCGGCGGAAAGCCGCCCGGATTAAAGTTGACAAAGTACTGGTGGCTCTGGGAAATGGCCAACTGGCGCGTGTTCCGCAGCGCCATCAGAGTTGTGTCATAGGCGGAGTCCACGTGGTTGCGGTTGTACATCGGCATCATTGCGATGAACGTGATGCCCGCAATGGTGAACCCGATCGCCACCGTGATCAGCAATTCGAGTAGCGAAAATCCGCGCTGTCTGTTCAATGTCATAAAGGTCTTTTCGGGGCAGGATGTGCCGGATTCCGGAAACGCCCTCTCCCGTCCAGGAACGCCAACATGGGGGCGGATCGCACCCGCATACAGAAAATGCAGCGGGCTCGCGCTCCTTCATCGCGTCACTGTTCATCCTAGGAAGGGGTTGGCACCGCGTCAAAGCACGAGGGGCCAATAGCGGCACACTGACCTTTCGGGCCCATCTTTGGTTACCCCAGTCACTGATTGAGAAAGCAAAGGTTAAGACGTCCCATGCCCCGCCGGATGGGCGGGATCATGACCCCAGTAACTTGTTTGCGGAACTGGCGGAACCTAGGATTATGAGCACGTATGACGTTATCTGCCCTGCTAGTTTGTGAGGACAAGACTGCAGCTGGGGTTCTGGAGCGCGTGCTGAAGGAACTCAGCATTCGGGTCGAGTCGTGTCCGGATTTTGTGCGTGCGGGCGTGCGCGCGGCGCAAGAGCGTTTTGATGTGATCGTCGTGGACGGGGCATCGAGTGGGGAAGTGATGTCCTTGTTGCAGGAGACGCGCCTATCGCGTTTGAATGACTCGACGCTGGCGGTCGCGGTCGTACCCTCCCAAGACAGCATCCGCGAACTGTTTTCGTTGGGCGTGAATTTTGTCCTTTATAAGCCGGTGGCCTATGACCGTGCATTGAGCAGCCTGCGGGCAGCTCGCGCAGTTATGCGCAAAGAGAAACGCAAGAATGCGCGCGCGGCTGTCCATACCCACGCGACTGTCGACTACGCCAATGTTCAGCAAGAGAAAGCTACCTTAGTGGACCTCGGCCAGGATGGCATGGCCGTGATGTTTGGAAAAAAGCTTCCCCCCACCAGCAAGGTTTATTTTCAGTTCAGACTTCCTGGACAGAACGCGAGTGTCCGGCTGTCCGGTCAACTGGTGTGGCAAGAGTGGAACGGTCGCGGTGGCGTGCAGTTTGTCGACGTTCCCAAAACTTCCCGGCGGCTGCTGGAAGAATATCTGGGCGCAAACTTACCCAAGCATGGAAGCAGCAGAGAGCTTCCGGACGTTACGGTAGAGATGGAGGAAGCGCTGCAACCGGCGACCGTCGCAGTGGCCGAGCAGGCTCACTCAAGCGAGAAGAGTTCTCCGGCGCCGAACCAGACTCAGCTGGCACAGGTGGCTGCTTTCCAGGCTTCGATTTCGCAGGCGGATGCCAATAACCGGCGCGCGCAGACTCGTTACAGTTGCCGGATTGGTGCGGAGGTTTACCATACCGGAACGTCGGTGCCGCATTATTGCTGCCTGACGGACCTGAGTTCGGGCGGATGCTATCTGGAAGTTCCCTTGCCGTTTCCGAAGGGGTCGCCGGTCGAGATTCTGGTGCGCACCTACGAGCTGAAACTCAGGCTGCGCGGCACGGTGCAGGCGTCCCACCCGGGCTACGGGATGGGCATCGTCTTCGAGTTGAACACGACCGAAGAGCAGAGCAACGTGCAAAAGCTCACCGATTTTGTTGTCTCCAGCGCCAGCACCTCTTAGCACGAAGCTCACGCTTGGTAGTCTGCCTCGTCAAAGTGGACATGCGCCGGATGTTGGTTGTACTTCTGCTGTGTTCTCCGCTTGTGGCGAAGCTCGTCGCACAGGATGAATCCCTTCCACAACTCCCGAAAGATGACGCAATCCGCGTCGAGGAATTCTATCGGGTGGCTCCGGCCATACAGGATGAGCTGTGGCCCGGCTGGAGCCGGGTGCCCACTCCTCTGATGGTGGTCACCCAGAAGGCGGAGTTCCTGACGCACCATCCAGCTCCGCCCGCCGAGTTCAAGAAAGTTGCGGACGACTTGTATGCGCGACCTCGGCAGTTTCCTG
>DATGIY010000177.1:0-3914 GCA_035295475.1 Terriglobales bacterium | reverse complement strand
GCTACCTTCTTCAGCACGGCAAGCCAGCTCCCCGGTGTGCCGCCGTCGCCAAAAATCTTTGGCATGGTCTTATTCTGCACCACGTCGCCCGAGATCAAGGTGCGGTCGGGTTCGACAAAGGTGAGCTCGTCGCCTTTGGTGTGCGCTTCGCCAAACCAGAGGAGGCGCGCTGTAACTCCGCCCAGATCGATCTTCGCTTCCCGGTCGAAAACCACATCTGGCGGGCGCAGCACCACGCCAGCGAGCAATTCCCTGTTCTGCGCTGACCGACGGCTAAACAGGTCGATCATTTCCTGGCCGTGTGCCTCCATTTCCTGTTGCTGCACGGCATCGCGAATCAAGATGGTCCGGGCAGGAAAGCCGGGCTCACCGGCAGCGTGCTCAGGGTGGAAATGGGTGGTGGTAAGGAAAAGCTTCTGGTTATCAGGAGCCAATTTTGCGGCCACGCGCGCCACCGTAGCTCCATTCTTCGGCCCTAAGCCGGTATCGACCACCAGAGTGGCGCGAGTACCGACAACGATGGCGATATTGGGAAACCCCATAATCGCCCAAACATGGTCAGAAATCTTCGTCGTCGTCTCGCTCACCATGGGCTGACTCTGGGCTAATGCAGAGCCCACCCCGAGCACCGCCGCCATCAGAAATCTCGAAAACTTCATGAGCACCTCGCTTGCAACCTGGCATCGGGACTAGTGAAACCAACGAGAGCCCACATCCACTGTTGGATGGAAACAGCAACATACTACTTCCGCACCAGTAATTGTCTGGAATCTTGGTTTCGTGTCAGCAGCCAACCACTCGACCCTTTCCGACCCGCTGACTTCTTGAGAAGTTGCAGCAGTCGTGAACGCAAGAGCTTGTTATAGAGGATTGCAGGTTCATACCCGGAGTGAAATTTCGGTCAGCTGGTGTTAGACGTGAGCAGGCGTTACACTAACCGCTCTTGCTATGTCGCGGCGACGCCGGTTTGCGCTTGCCATCTCGATTTGATTCTGAAGCGTTGTCAAACAGCCCTTCCAATCTCAGGATGCTGCCCTCTCGGGCGCCAACAGCGGTAAAGACCGTATCGGCTGCGCTTAGCCAGAACTGGCCCAGCTTGCGGCCCCGGATCGTCCTCAAGGTAACATCTATTCCTCTGTGACCTCGTATATACGAAACGTAGGCAGCAGCAATTCTTTCGGCGAGATTATTCAGATTCGCCTGTGAAATGGTGCGGATAGACTTCACGAGGCCAGCAGTGTATATCGCAGTGCTTAACCGCACCTTAAATACATGTCTCAATTTCGCCAAGAACATTAGTCGTTTCGATTAGGTAAGGCTGTCGAATCGTCCAGCCATCGGACCACTTTTGGGCATGTCCTACACAGGGAAAAGCCCACGATCGCAATGGACGGCTCAGGGGTGTCACACGGGTTGATTCACCTAAAGAGCTCACTATCCGTTCCTCCTCATCTCCTCAGCTTTGACTTTTTACAAACGAAGAGCCGCAGCACCGGCATGTGAAGGCTGGTCGCACTCCGCATCAAGGCAGGGTCAGCGTCTTAGTTCCCATCTGTTAATGCTGGAAACAGCTAGCCGTTGTCGTATTAACCACCGTCGAACCTATCGCCAAACGATAAATCACAACTTGAGCAGCCGCGCCGCATTCCCACCGCGTATCATGCGACGCTGCGCTGTGGTCAGCTCGAGTTGCTGGAGAAATTGCAGCGGGCGCGCGTAACCGGTATTGAAGCAGTAGTCGCTGCCAATCATGACTCGCTCCACTCCGACCTCATTGATTACGAACTCCATGGCAGATTTGGAATGCACAATGGTGTCGTAAATGAACCGCTGGAGATAGGCGCTGGGAGCTTGGGGAAGATGAGGCACCTCAGAACGAACTTTCCAGCCTTGGTCGAGACGGCCAATGAGGAGGGGTAAAGCGCCGCCCGCATGGGCAAGACCGAAAGTGAGCTTGGGATGTCGGTCCAGCACCCCACCGAAGATCAGATGGGCTGCCGCGATGGTCGTATCGAAAGGATTTCCAAGCAAATTAAAGAGGAAAAATTGCTTCGTGCGCTGGCCCCCGACCACCTCAATGGGATGGAGGAAAATGGGGAGACCGAGTTCCTCAATCCGCGTGAATACCGGCTCAAAGAGAGGATCATCGAGGTCACGATGATTTACGTTGGTACCTATATATACGCCGCGCATGCCCGGCAGCTTGCTTGCCCGGTTGAGCTCATCCAAGGCGCGTTCAGGGTAAGGCATTGGCAGAGTTAAAAGGGCGACCAGTCGGGAAGGATACGCCTGGTGGGCAGCACTGGCGGCGTCGTTCCAGGCCGCCGCGAGTTTGTGGGAGAGGTCCTCGTCCCCCCAATACACCATGGGAGCAGTAAGGGAAAGCGCCTGCACTGACACACCCTGCGCGTCCATATCGGCCAGGCGTTCCTTCAGATCAATGAATTTGGTTGCGAGCGGACCGTTGTTAGCAGCTGGGGTTCTGATCAGCCAGCCTTTCGGCGTCATCTTGTAGGAGGCGCCGAAGCGTTTGCCCTCGCTGGCAATGAGATCAAGATACGTTTGTGGAAAGTAGTGGGCGTGAATATCCACGGCAGGAACGCTTTGGCCACCCTCCCCCGAAGGCTGATCTTGCCCCAGCACGCTGGTGCCGCCAACCACGGCCGTGGCTGCGGCCACTAGCCCTCCCTGTAGCAATTGCCGGCGAGATATTTCTCTAGTCTCTTTCGGCCCACCATTCTTGGTCATCAGTGCTCCCCAACTCCTAAACACCGCCGCCTTAGTGGCAGCTATTTCTCGGTAGCGGGAAATTCCAGGACATCGTGCTCGCCGGTGGAGACGTCGATCCCGCTTCCCGCGGATTGAACATCTCCACCCACCAAATGAAGGCGGTTCCCGATGATGCCGGCGGCGAGTCCGTGCCGCGACACAGGCATGGAAGGCATCGTAGTCCAGGTGTTGGTGGCAGGGTCATAACGCTCCACAGCCCTGAAAGTGGCCATCATGTGAGGGTCCTGATATTCTCCGCCGGCCACATAGATATGCCCGCCGTAGACTCCCACCCCCATGGCGCTGCGTGCCGTAGGCATCCGCGCTCGCGGCGCACCCCATTTGTTGGTGGCCGGATCATACTCTTCCACCACGGAGACATCGGATGCCAAACCTATGAACGCTGCCCCAACTCGACCGCCAATGACGTAAATCTTGCCGTCAACCACGCCGACCCCTGCGTGGTTACGCGGGGTAGGCATGGGGTTACGCTCGCGCCAGGTGTTGGCCGCAGGATCATATTCTTCTACCGTTCCCAGGCATAGCTGAGGGCGAGTTGGGCTTATGCCCTGGTCTTCCGCTCCCGCGGGGTTAGTAACGCCACCAATGACGTATATCTTGTCGCCTACCGTGGCGGCGACGGCCGATCCGCGCCTAGTAGGCAGGGGAGCTAGAACTTTCCAAGAATCGTTCTGCGGATCGTATTGCCAGGCATTGTTGATGGGCACCCAAGCTGGCGGGCCGGAATGTGGCAGAACAAAGCCCCCAAAGGCGTAGATTTTCCCCCGGTAAGTGGCAAAAGCCACGTGGTGCGAGGGTAAAGCCATGGGTTTCTTTCTTGTCCATTTGTCCGTACCCGGATCGTATTCATACACCATGCCCATGGGCTTCCATACCGGCGCCAGGCCAGCGAAGACGTACAACTTGCCTGCAGCCACTATGCCCGAGATTTCTTCGGCCGGTTCCGGAAAAAGGGCCAACTTGCTCCATTTTGTCTGAGCGTACGCGACGGGGGTAAGCAAGGTCAGGGCGAGAGTTAATTGCGCAAACTGCGCGCTAGCCAACTTGCGCAAACCAGACATTCGTTTCTCCAACAATTGAGCAAGGTTGAGGCAGCCACAAAGCTTATGGCATTGGTCCGGGCA
>DATGIY010000176.1:0-10104 GCA_035295475.1 Terriglobales bacterium | reverse complement strand
CCCACAGCCATTTGTCGATGCGAGTGCCCGCCATGATCTATCTTACATAGCGCGGGTGAGGCGCATTTGCAACCTGCCGAGAGCAAGGATGCCGGAACTGCCGGACATTGCCGCTTACATAAGCGCGCTGGAATCGCGGATTCTGGGGCAGCCGATCCAGCAAATCCGATTAGCGAGCCCCTTTTTGCTGCGCACCGCCCAGCCGCCTTTGACGGAGGCGGACGGCCGCAAGGTGCGCGCATTGCGCCGCATCGGCAAACGAATCGCGATTGGTGTAGAGGGCGATCTTTGGCTGGTGTTGCATCTGATGATTGCCGGCCGCCTGCATTGGCGTGCGGCAGTATCAAAGCTGGCGGGCCGTCAGAGCCTGGCAGCCTTCGATTTCCCCACCGGCAGCCTCGTGCTTACAGAAGCCGGCGCTAAGCATCGGGCTTCGCTGCACGTTCTGCGCGGCGAGCGGGCATTGGAAAGCGTGGACCCGGGCGGGATCGAGGTCTTCACCAGTACTTTCGAGGCCTTTCGCGAGGCGCTGACGGCTGAAAACCGCACTCTTAAGCGGGCGCTTACCGATCCGCGCATATTGAGCGGCATTGGCAATGCGTATTCCGACGAGATCTTGCATGCCGCACGTCTGTCTCCCATTGCCTTGACGCAAAAGCTAAAGCCGGACGAGTGGGAGCGTCTATTTGCCGCGACGCGCGATACCCTGAAGCAGTGGATTGATCGCCTGCGGGCAGAAGCGGAGGCCGGGTTCCCGGAAAAGGTGACCGCATTCCGCGAAGGAATGGCGGTCCACGGCCGCTACGGCAAGCCCTGTCCGAGATGCGGCGAAAGGATTCAGCGCATCCGCTATGCCGATAACGAAACCAACTACTGCGCTCGCTGCCAAACGGGTGGAAGAGTTCTGGCCGACCGAGGTCTGTCGCGCTTGCTGGGATCGGACTGGCCTCGCACGCTGGATGAATTGGAAGCGCTGCGGAGGCGGTAGGGAACGCGTAATGGAGGCTATATCACTGTATGGTGCTGCACATAAACGCACTGGCGCCAACACCCCCGCATGCAGATGTTGCTGCAGATTGCGGCTGAGCTGAGCTATTATTAGCAGCCGTAGACGGGCGCCGCTCACACGTGGCAAAAGTCATCGACTGCGCAGCCGTCATTAGCGCAGCGGGCGGCGATCGCATCGCCGTTCATATTCAGAACAAAACCGCAGATATGGTTGCAGGACGGCGTCGAAATGCAGGGGGGAGGAGCACGCATGCGCACACTGGCAATCTGCATTTTGGTGTTCGGTGAACTGCTTCTGGCTGGCGTCACCGCCGCCCAGAATCAGCCGGCTGCACCCGAGGCGGATACCGTTTCCTGTAATTTCGCGGATGGCAAGCAGATCACGGTCCGCTACAACCGCATTCCTTTCGACAAAAAAGAAAGACTCCGGGATGGCAGAATCTGGATGCCGGGCGGGTCGGCCATGGTGCTGTTCACGGGCGCCGATCTGAAATTCGGGGGAAAGAATATCCCCACGGGCGCCTACACGATGTACCTGATTCCGGGAAAAAAGGCGTGGACCCTGGTTGTAAGTAAGAACGAGAAGCCGGAAAGCGCTTACGATGCGCAGCAGGACCTGGCGCGCGGCAGCATGGACCTGGGACAACTGAGCCAGCCGACAGACAAGCTGACGCTCTACTTTGGGCAGATGGGGCCCAAGTTGTGCAGCCTGCGAGTCTATTACGGGTCAACGGGCGCGTTCACTGAATTTGATGAGCAGTGACTGAACCGAGTCTTTAAGCCTGATCGTACCCGGGAGAAAGCGGCTGTCCCGCGTGCCCGCGCCAGCGCCGCGCCCACATCTGTACCCGATCCATATACAGGTAGACTACCGGGGTGGTGAACAGAGTTAGTGCCTGGCTGACCATCAAGCCGCCGACAATGGTAATGCCTAGTGGACGGTGGAGTTCGGAGCCTGTGCCGCGGTCCAGGGCTAAGGGCAGCGCACCCAGCATGGCCGCCATGGTGGTCATCATGATCGGACGGAAGCGCAACAGGCAGGCTTCATAAATCGCGTCCACCGGCGATTTGCCTTCGCGGCGCTCAGCGTCGAGCGCGAAGTCGATCATCATGATCGCATTCTTCTTCACGATTCCAATCAGCAGGATGATCCCGATCAGGCCGATCACATCCAGAGCATTACGTGTCAGCTGCAAGGCCAGCAGAGCGCCCACGCCGGCCGAAGGCAAGGTGGAGAGAATCGTAATGGGATGGATGAAGCTTTCGTAGAGCACACCCAGAACGATGTAGACGGTCACCAGCGCTAAAAGTATGAGGATGGGCTCGCTGGAAAGCGAATTCATGAAGGCGGCGGCGGTCCCCTGAAAACTGGCGTTGATGGCGGCGGGGAAGCCGATGCTGCGCTCGGCATTTTGGATGGCGAGAGTGGCCTGGCTCAGGGACACGCGGGGAGCCAGATTGAAAGAAAGAGTGACGGAAGGAAACTGGCCCTGGTGGTTTACCGCCAGAGGGGTATTCGAGGGCTCAAAGCGGGTAAAAGTCGATAGGGGAATCGCGGTTCCGGATGAGGAACGAACGTAAATATTCTGCAGCGCTTCCGGGCTGCGCTGAAAACGGGGTTCCACCTCCAACACCACGTGGTATTGGTTCAGTTCCTCATACATGGTAGAGACCTGGCGCTGACCAAAGGCGTCATAAAGAGCGTTGTCGACGTCCTGAGCGGCAACGCCCAGGCGGGCGGCGGTGTCGCGATCGATGACGACGTGCGCTTCCAGGCCGTGGTCCTGCTGGTCGCTGTTGACGTCGCGCAGTTCCGGCAGGGTGCGCAGTTTGGCCAGCAACCGGGGCGCCCAATCATTTAGTTCCTGTAAATCCTGATCCTGCAGCGTGTATTGAAATTGAGCGGCGCTGGGCCGTCCGCCGATGGTCAGGTCCTGGGCCGATTGCAGGTAGAGAGTAGCGCCAGGGATAACCGCCAGCTTACGACGCAAACGGGCGATGATCTGGTCGGCGCTGACCTTGCGTTGCGATAGCGGCTTCAAAGTGATGAAGCCGCCGCCACTATTGGTGCCATGGCCTCCGGCAAAGGCGGTGACCGCCTGAACCGCTGGATCTTGCCGAATAATTTCGACAAATTGGTCCATTTTGTGAGCCATGGCCGAGAAGGAGATATCCTGCGCAGCCTGCAGCGCTCCTGCCAGGCGGCCCGTGTCCTGCTGGGGAAAGAATCCTTTGGGCACGATCACGTACAGATAAATGCTCAGGCAGGCAGTGGCCACGGTCACCAGCAGCGTGAGTGGCTGGTGACGCAGCACCCAGCGCAGACTGCCACGGTAAAGCGCGAGCAGACCGTCGAATAATGATTCGCCCCAGCGGTAAATGCGACCGTGATGCTCCTCATCAACCGGGCGCAGGAACTTGGCGCACATGGTGGGGGTTGTCGTGAGCGAGACGAGCAGGGAAACGGCAATCGCGGCACTGAGCGTCACCGCGAATTCCCGGAACAAGCGTCCCACGATGCCGCCCATGAGCAGAATGGGAATGAAGACGGCAATGAGGGACGTGCTCATGGAGAGCACGGTAAATCCGATCTCGCGGGCGCCGCGAAAGGCTGCCGGCACTGGTGCCATGCCCACTTCCAGATAGCGGGTAATGTTCTCCAGGACGACGATGGCGTCGTCCACCACGAAGCCGGTAGAAATGGCCAGCGCCATGAGCGAAAGATTGTCCAGGCTGTAACCGAGCAGGTACATCAACGCAAAGGTGCCGACCAGCGAGAGTGGAACAGCCACGCTGGGGATCACCGTGGCGCGCGGGCTGCGCAGGAAGGCGAACACCACCAGAATGACGAGAATGATGGAGATGAGCAGGGTCAGTTCGATGTCATGCACCGAGGCGCGGATGGTGGTGGTGCGGTCGAGAGCCACTTGCAGGTCAATCGATCGCGGAATAGAAGCCTCTAGTTCGGGCAGCAGGTTCCGCACCCGATCGACGGTGTCGATGATGTTGGCGCCGGGCTGGCGGAAGACCACGGCAATCACGCCATCTTGCCCGTTGGACTTGCCGTAATGGTGGACGTCCTCAACCGAATCCTGTACGTCGGCCACATCCGCCAGACGTACGGCAGCGCCATTTTTGTATGCAACGATCAAGGGGCGATACTCGGCGGCAAGGAAAAGCTGATCGGTGTCGTTGACCGTCCAGGTAGTAGTGCCGTCCGCTAAATTGCCCTTGGGATGGTTGGCATTGGCATTGGTTAGGGCGTTGCGAACCTGATCGATGCCCACACCCAGCTTGTTGAGAACGGTGGGATTCACATCCACCCGAACCGCTGGGCGAGCTCCCCCCCAGATGAAAACCTGTCCTACTCCCTGCACTTGGGAAAGCTTCTGGGCAACAATGGAATCGGCGGCGTCGTAGATGCGGGGCAGAGGGATCGTTTTCGAGGTCAGCGCCAGAATCATAATGGGCGCGTCCGCCGGATTTACTTTCCAGAACGAAGGATTCTGCGGCAGGTTAGAGGGTAATTGGCCGCGAGCGGCGTTAATGGCGGCTTGTACGTCCCGCGCCGCGGCATCAATATTCCGGTTCAAATCGAATTGCAGAATGATGACCGTCGAGCCCTGTCCGCTGGAGGAGGTCATCTGGTTGATGCCCGCGATGCGGCCGAACTGGCGCTCCAGGGGCGTCGCTACCGAAGATGCCATGGTTGCGGGGCTGGCGCCCGGCAGGCCGGCGGATACCTGGATCACCGGAAACTCAACCTGAGGCAGCGGCGCAACGGGCAAAAATTGAAATGCCAGAGCGCCGGCAATCAGCACGGCCGCGGCCAGCAGCGAAGTGCCGATGGGCCGCTTGATGAATGGGGCGGAGATATTCATGCCTCAATCGGCGGCCGCCGCCTCCTCTGCTGGTTCTTCGATCGGATTACCGATCCTCAGGTGGGCAAAGCGGCGAGCCAGCCGGTCGAACCAGAGGTAAACCACGGGTGTGGTGTAGAGCGTCAGCAACTGGCTGAGCAGTAGACCGCCAACGATAGTGATGCCGAGGGGACGGCGCAGCTCAGAGCCGGTGCCTGTGCACAGGGCCAGCGGGAGGCCACCCAGCAAGGCCGCCATCGTGGTCATCATGATGGGACGGAAGCGCAGCAGGCAGGCTTGAAAAATCGCCTCCTCCGGGGGCTTCCCTTCGCCGCGCTCGGCCTCGAGCGCAAAGTCAATCATCATGATGGCGTTCTTCTTTACGATGCCGATCAGCAGGATGATGCCGATGAGCGAGACTACGTTGAGATCGTTGCCGGTCAGCAGCAGCGCCAGGATTGCGCCCACGCCAGCGGAGGGCAGCGTGGAAAGAATGGTGATGGGATGGATATAGCTTTCGTAGAGAACGCCCAGAACGATGTAGACGGTCACCACCGCAGCGAGGATAAGCCAGGGCTCAGTCGAGAGCGAATTGCGGAAGGCGGCCGCGGTACCTTGAAAACTGGTGTGAATGCTGGCGGGCACCCCGATTTCCCGTTCGGCCTCTTCGATGGCGCGGGTGGCGTCGCCTAAGGAAGTATGCGGCGCCAGGTTGAAGGAAAGGGTCACAACCGGGAACTGTCCCTGGTGGTTGATGGCCAAGGGCGCATTTGCCGGATAAAAGCGGGTGAATGCAGCCAATGGAACCTGCGTTCCGCTGCTGGAACGTACGTAAATGTTCTTGAGCGAGTCAGGAGTCTGCTTGAACTGCGATGCGACTTCCAGCACCACGTGGTACTGGTTGAGCTGGGTAAAGATAGTGGAGACCTGGCGCTGGCCAAAGGCGTCATACAAAGTATCGTCGATGGTCTGGGGCAGAATACCGAGCCGGCCCGCGGTATCGCGGTCGATCACCAGCTGAGCCTGCAATCCACCGCCCTGCTGATCGCTGGCGGCGTCGCGCAACTGCGGCAGTTGGCTCATCCTTTGCAGCAGTTTGGGAGCCCAGATCGCCAGTTCGCGCGGATCGGTGTCTTCCACTGAATACTGGTATTGAGTGCGGCTGACGCGGTCCTCCACCGTGAGATCCTGCACCGGCTGCATGTAAAGCGTGATACCCGACACCTGTGCCAATTCCGGCTGGAGGCGGCGGATTATCTCGGAAGCAGTGGCGGTGCGTTGATCGCGCGGCTTGAGGTTGATCTGGATGCGTCCGCTGTTGGGCGTGGCGTTGATGCCGTCTACCCCGATGAATGAAGAGAGGCTAAGCACATCCGGATCTTTGAGGATGATGCGGGAAAGCTCTTGCTGGCGCTCGGCCATTGTGGGAAAGGAAACGGTCTGCGGCGCTTCCGAGACGCCGAGGATAACGCCCGTATCCTGTACCGGAAAAAAGCCTTTGGGAACCACTACATAAAGCCACAAGGTCAGCACCAGGGTGCCGGCGGTTACCAGCAAGGTGGCTGTCTGGTGGCGCAGCACCCAGGTCAGAGTTCGGCCGTAAAAGCGGATAACGCGGTCGTAAAAATTCTCGGAGGTGCGGTAGAAGCGGTTGTGACGTATGTCTTTGGTGGGCCGCAGCAGCTTGGCGCACATCATGGGCGTCAGCGTGAGCGACACTACGGCCGACACCAGGATGGTGACCGCCAGGGTAACGGCGAACTCGCGGAACAGGCGGCCGACAATGTCGCCCATGAACAGCAGCGGGATGAGCACCGCGATGAGGGAGACGGTCAAGGAAACGATGGTGAAGCCGATCTGTCCCGAACCCTTCAGCGCCGCTTCCTGGGGCGAGTCGCCGTGCTCGAGGAAGCGATCGATGTTCTCGATCATGACGATGGCGTCATCCACCACAAAGCCGGTGGAGATGGTGAGCGCCATCAGCGAGAGATTGTTGAGGCTGTAGCCCAGCAGGTACATCACCGCAAAGGTGCCCACCAAGGAGAGAGGAACGGCGACGCTGGGAATTACTGTGGCTGAGAGGTTGCGCAGGAAGATAAAGACGACCATCACCACCAGGGCGATGGCCAGCATCAGCTCGAATTGCACATCTTTGACCGAGGAGCGGATCGTCTGCGTGCGGTCGGTCAGAATGTGAACCTGCACTGCCGAGGGCAGGGAAGACTGCAGCATGGGCAGCAGCTTTTTTATGCTGTCCACCACGCTGATGATGTTGGCGCCGGGCTGACGCTGAATGTTGACGATGACCGCCGGATCCAGATTCATCCAGGCGGCCTGGTTGGCATTTTCCGCGCCATCCACCACTGTGGCCACGTCGGATACGCGCACGGGAGCGCCGTTGCGGTAAGCCACGATGATGGGCCGGTAATCGGCGCTGGAGAGCAGCTGATCGTTAGCGCCGATGGTGAACGACTGGCGATGGCCGTCCAGCTGCCCTTTGGCCTGATCCACATTAGCCGCGGCGAGCGCCGTGCGCAGGTCTTCCAGACTCAAACCGTAGGACGCCAGGGCCGTGGGATTAGCCTGGATGCGCACCGCCGGTTTTTGTCCCCCACTGATCGAAACCAGCCCCACGCCGGGCAGCTGCGAAATCTTCTGTGCCAGGGCGGTGTCAGCCAGGTCCTCAACCTTGGAGAGCGGCAGCGTGGTCGAGGTTAGGCCGAGGGTCAGGATGGGGGCGTCGGCTGGGTTGACCTTGCTGTAGATAGGCGGATTTGGCAAATCACGCGGCAAATAGGTGCCTGCCGCGTTGATGGCTGCCTGTACTTCCTGCTCGGCTACATCAATGTTCTGCGAGAGAGCGAATTGCAGGGTAACGATGGAGCTGCCAAAAGAGCTGGTGGAGGTCATCTGGCTTAGTCCGGGGACTTGGCCAAACTGGCGCTCCAGGGGCGCGGTCACGGAAGAAGCCATAACCTGGGGATCGGCTCCAGGATAAAACGTGACGACCTGTATGGTAGGGTAATCGACCTCGGGCAGCGCGGATACGGGTAACTCCCGGTAGGCCACAAAGCCGACCAGCAGCAGGCCAATGGTCAGCAGGGTAGTGGCGACCGGCCGCAGAATAAACAGCCGCGAGGGGGTCATGGGGAGACCGCGAGCGCCGACTTGGGGTGAGTGTCCGCAGCGGCATTGATGCTGCGATTGCGGAAAACAACCTTGCTGCCATTCTGCAGCTTATCCTGGCCATCGGTGACGACAACTTCACCGGGGGTGACGCCTTCGGAGATAGCGGTCACATTATCCTGGGTGAGGGCCAGGGTGACAGGCCGGACTTCCACCGTGTCGTTCGCTTTTACCACGTAGGCAAAAGTGCCTTGCGGGCCGCGCTGCACCGCGGCTGCGGGCACGACCGTCGTATTTTTGCGCACTTCCAGCAGCAAGCGGACGTTCACGAACTGATTGGGCCAGAGCGCGCGCTCATGATTATCGAAGATGGCTTTCAGTTTGCCCGTACCCGTGGTCTGATCAATCTGGTTGTCGATGGTGAGCAGCGTGCCGGTAGCCAGCTTGGTCTGGTCATCGCGACTGTAAGCTTCTACTCGCAACGAACCCGCGCGCATATGCTGGGCAACCGCGGGCAGGCTATCTTCCGGCAGAGTGAAAAGGACGGCGATGGGCTGCAACTGCGTAATAACCAGCATGGGGTTGGTATCCGTGGCATGCACCATGTTGCCGGGATCCACCAGCCGCAGGCCAACGCGGCCATCAACCGGAGCGACGATGTGGCAATAGGTCAGGTTCAGCTTGGCGTTTTCAATGGCCGCTTTGTCCGCGCCCACCGTGCCTTCGAGCTGCCCCACCAGGGCATCCTGAGTATCCACCTGCTGATGAGAGACTACGCCCGCGGCAACCAGGCCCTGGTAACGCGCCTGGTCAAGCCGGGCGTTCTTTAGCGGCGATTGATCCTTGAGTAAGGTGGCTTGGGCCTGGTCCAGCGCCACCTGATAGGGCCGGGGATCGATGATGGCGAGCAAGTCGCCTTTTTTTACTTCCTGCCCTTCGCGGAAAGCTACCTTCACCAGTTGCCCGTCCACCCGGCTCTTCACTGCCACCGTGTTGAAGGCGCTGACCGAGCCCAGCCCAGTCATGTACACCGGAAGGTCACGACGTTCCACGGTGGCTACGGACACAGGCACGGTTTGTGGTCCCTGAAAACGTTTCTGCGCAGCGCCCGCCCGCGAGGCCGCGTTGCCACAGCCGGCTAAACCACCGGCTGCGAGCAAGGAAAGAGCGAGGGGGACACGACTACGAATGCGAGCGTGATGGTGGAAGTTCACGTCAGACCTGTTGTCACTCGGAGCCGGATGCTCAGCAGTGCGAGTTTGAAGAAGCGCGCTTATGCGCCGACGGTTAAGGTTCGGCCCTGCACACATAACCGGCGCCACGAACGGTCTTGATGTAGCTGCTGCCGCGGCCGGCTTCGCCCAGCTTTTTGCGCAGATTGCTGACATGCATATCAATGCTGCGCTCATAGGGAGAAAAGGAACGCTGCAGAGCCACGCGCACCAATTCCTCGCGGCTGACCACGCATCCGGCACGACGCAACAACAGCTCCAGCACCGTGAACTCGACCACGGTAAGCCGGGCCGATTTCACGGCCGTGCGTACGGTGCGAGTGGTCACATCCAGTTCCAGATCGCCCACACGGATAGTGCTGGACTGGTCCGGGGCGGGAGACCATTCCACATTCGACGTCAGAACGGAAGCCAATGCACGATTCACGTTCAATATTCTTACAGCAGGCTGGGCCAGGTGGCTGTAAAGAAGTGTAACTTGTTCTTTACAAAACTTTACGTTGTAAAGGCGATCACCTTCGTGACTTAAAGCCTTCTGTATTAAGGAATTGTGACAATCTGACTAGCGGCGAGAAGGCGCGTGATCCACCGCGACGGCAGGCGGCATGAGATGGCCGACAGCATGCACATCAATGCTGACTTTGTCACTGACGCGCAGGATGAATGTACTGGGATTTTTCAGTCCCCATTTCACATAGGGCACCACGAAATGGACTTCGGCTGAGGCCTGGTTGCCGCTGGCCTGTACCGGCACGATCACAGTCATGGGATGCGGCTGGCCATGCAAAGTCATAAGACCCTGCAGTTGCAGTTGCGACGCGCCCGCCGGGGCGAATTGTCCGCTGACATGTTGAGGAGTGAAGACGATATCGGGGTAT
>DATGIY010000175.1:0-5946 GCA_035295475.1 Terriglobales bacterium | reverse complement strand
AAGCAGATTTTTCGCGACAGTACGGCTCGGGTACGGGGGACAGTGTATTTTCGCTCTCGGACCGGCGGCTCCGCCCAACCTATGCAGGGCGCCAAAGTGGTAGCGCGCTGGATCAACCCGGCCAGTGGCTTGCCCTCGCATCGTTATGCCGCAGTATCCATATCCGGCTTTCTCTTTCGCGGCAATGCGGGTAATCCGGTCAGCGGATTCACGGATGCCGGCGGCGAGCGCTATGACAGGTTCGGATCCGACGATCCGAAGCTGGAAGGCTACTTCGACCTTGCCGGGCTGGAGTTTCCCGACAACGGCGCGACGGCCCAATATCAGATCACCGTTGAGCCCGTGGACCCGCTATGCGCTGAACCCGCGTCGGTGGGACCGTATCGCTCCGGGCAGGTGGGGCCTTCGGGAACGGCTGAGGCGATTATCCTGATGTTGAATCGAGGGTCGGAGCTGACCCGTGACTTTGTCATGTCGGGCAGCGCGCTCGCCGCGCGCGAAACTGCCGGCACTTTTAACGCGCCCGCCCGGTTTCCGAATGGCGGATATTGGACCGGCGCGCTCTCACCCTACAGCAATATTGATTACTATTCGCTGGCGGCACGCTCCAATCGCACGCTGACACTGAAAATCACCGCTCTCGATGACTCGAGAAAACCCACACAGCACAAGTTGCAGCCGGTGGTTGGCCTGTGGCCGGGCGAGGCGCTGCAAAATTCCGCTCCCGACATTTACGCTTCCTACTTCAACACTGGGGAACCCGGCGTTACGGTTTTAAATGCGCAATTGGCAGAAGATGGCGAGTTCAGGCTGGGGATTGCCGATTTTCGCGGTGATGGCCGCCCTGACTTCCGCTATCGCGGGCGACTTTTCTACGCAGATACGGTGAGGCCGGAGCGGATTGCAACGCAATCGCACGCCGCACTGACCATCCGCGGCATCGGCCTGGATGCCGCCACCAAGGCCAGAATCGGCGGCCAAACGGAGGCGGTAGTTGCCGCGCTTCCCGATCGCATAATCCTCTCGACACCCAGACTGTCCGATGGAAGCTACAACATCGACCTGCAGGCCGCGGATGGCGCGACCAGCAGCTTGCTCAACTCTTTGACTTACGGAGCTAAATCCGACGACAAGATTCTGCTTCTGCAAGGCGCGGCCAACCCGGCGACGCCTGTGGGTGGGGAAGCGCCAAACCCACTGCGCGTGCGTGTAATTGAAGCCGATGGTGTAACGCCGGTTGCGGGTGCCACCGTCACCCTTAGCGCCAGCCCCGCCGGGGTAATCTTCGCCAGCTGTGGAACTTCGACTTGTGCTCTCACAACCGATGAGCAGGGAGAAGCCGCGTCCCGCATGGTTCCGTCAGAAGTAGGAGCTTTTACCGTGACGGCTGCGATTTCTCCCTCCGCTCTTGTGCGGGGCACGGTAACCGGCACGTCTTCCAATCGGGACATTGCCGCCGTGGCACAGTCCAACTGGGTGGCTCAAGGGGCGAGCGGCAGCCTGCCACTGGCGGTCCGCGTGCTCTCCAGCGGGCAGCCGGTTGGCAGCGCCACTGTGCAATACCGAGTTACTCAAGGCAGCGCAACTTTGAGCGACCAGACAGGCGTTACCAACAGCGCCGGGTATGCCAGCGTCAATTTGAATCTGAGCTCGGTGGCCGCCGAGGTTCATGCCAGCGCCTGCGTTATGCCCGATCAGAAACCTTGCACCAGTTTTTACGTTTTTGCGGTGCCGGCAAGCGCGCTGCGGCTGCAATATGTAACGGGAGAACAGCAGATCATCAACACGGCACAGAGCTTCGCGCCCGTGAGCTTGCGCGTGACCGACGCCGCCTCGCCTTCACATCCGGTGCAAATGGCTGCCGTGACTGTGCTCACGGCTGTGTTCCGTTGGCAACCGCCGACTACCGGCGGACCTAATCTGCCGCCTCCCGCTCCGCCGGTGGCGCTCAGCGCGAGCCAGAATGTTCTCTACTCCGATGCCGCGGGGCAGGTTTCCATCGTGCCGTCTCCGGCGGCCCGCTTTGGGGCGGTGCTGGTGGAAGCGATTGCCTCTGCAGGAAGCGGGACAACATTGCAATTCGAACTGCAGCGGCTGTGGGCGCCGCCCGGTTGGGTTGCCGCCAACGCGGGCAATAAACCCTCCACGGTTTATGCTCGCCCTCGACGGCGCCTCACTTCTTCGCCCAAGTATCAACCCATTGATTGACCGTTTTGTACCAGAGCTCGCTGTTCAGCGGCTTTAGCACCCAGTGGCCTTCATCGGGGAAGTAGAGCATCTTGGACGGCACACCCAGCCGTTGCAAGGTGGTGAACAACTGCAGACCTTCTGATAAATCCAGCCGGTAATCCAGCTGGCCGTGCATCACCAAGGTGGGCGTCTTGAAATTGGCGGCGAACAGATGCGGTGACCAGCGGCGATACATGGCGCGGTTGGTCCAGGGCGTGCCTTTGAATTCCCACTCGGGAAACCATAATTCCTCGGTGGTGCCGTAGGCGGATTCGGTATTGAACATGCCATCGTGCGACACCAGGCATTTGAAGCGCGTGGTGTGGCCCAGAATCCAGTCGACCATGTAGCCGCCGTAGCTGGCGCCCAGCGCGCATTCGCGATCCTTGTCCACGAAAGGGTAGCGGCGCTCCACGTAATCCAAACCGCGCATCAGGTCCACGTAGGGCCGCCCGCCCCAGTCGCCGTTGATCTGGTCAATGAATCTCTGCCCATAGCCGGTCGAGCCGCGGGGATTGATCATCACCACAACATAACCATCAGCCGCGAAGAGCTCGGGGTTCCAGCGATAGCTCCAGGAATCGTCCCAGGCGCCCTGCGGTCCACCATGAATGAGGAACTTCACCGGATATTTGTTGTTCGCGTCAAAGCCTGGAGGCTTGAGCAGGAAGCCTTCGACACGAGTTTTCTCAGCGCCGATAAACCAGAAAGACTCCAGCTCCGGCATGTCGATGTGCGAAAGGATGGCATCGTTCACATGCGTTAGCTGGCGGGCCGCCCCCAGGCGGGAAGCGTTCTCCAATTCGGCGGCATAGATTTCGTTGGGGGCGCGCACCGACATGCGGGTGAACAGCAGCGTTTTGCCGTCGCGGGTAATATCGAGGTCGTCATTGGTGCGCCGCTCCAGGCGGTGCACATCGCCGCCATTCACCGCGACGGTGTAGATCGGCTGCTCGCCCTTGTCTTCCGCCACGAAGTAGAGGCGCGAGGAATCCGGCGCCCACACGAATCCCCCCACCCAGCGGTCGAAATTTTCCGTCAGGCTGCGGCGCTGGCCGGTGGCGCGGTCGTAGAGCATGAGGCGGAAGCGGTCGCTCTCGTAGCCGGGCCGCAGCTGCGCCAGGTAGGCGATGTACTTGCCGTCCGGCGAGTAGCGCGGGGTGGAATCGCTGGCCGGATTTTCGGTAATTTTCTTCGGCGCGCCGCCCGCAACGGGCACCACGAACAGATCGTTGTTGGTGCTGGTGGCTTCCACTTCGCTGATATTGCTGGTGAACGCAACCTCCTTGCTATCCGGCGAGAAGGCGTACAGGTCGCTGCCGCCCAGCTGGAATGGCGGCACATCGTGATCGCCGGGAGTGAGGTCACGGGCCACGCCGCCGCTGGCCGGCACAATGAACACGTGGCTGCGTTTGCCGCCGGTGAAGCTCGACCAGTGGCGATAGAAGAGCCTGGTGAAGATGCTGGCCTTCACCTTGGACAGGGCCTTTGCTTCCGCGCGCGCCCTGTTGCAGGCATCCTCGCTGCAGTCGGGATAGACGGAGGAAACGAACAGAAGATTCTGCCCGTCGGGCGACCACAGCTCGCCCTCAGCTTCAGTGGAAATGGAGGTGACGCGGCGGGGCTGGCCGAGGAAGGTGCCGGCGTTAGCGTCAAAATCTGCTATCCAGATTTGCGAGCTACCGTCCTGGGAGGAGATGTAGGCGATCTGCTTGCCATCGGGCGACCAGCGGGGGCGGTCTTCGCCCGCCGCCCCGGCGGTGATCTGCTTGCTCTCGCCGCCGGCCAGAGGCACCACCCACAAGTGCGGCGTGCGCGTGTTGGCTTTCAGGTCCACCTTGACGGCACTGAAGGCTACCCAGCGCCCATCCGGCGAGACCTGCGGCTCGCCCACGCGCTGCAAGGTCATCATGTCCGCAAAAGTGAACGGACGCTTTGACTGCGCCAGGCAGAAAGGAGTTAAAAGAAGAACCGCGATCAGTAAGCGACGCCCCATAGCATCTCCTCGCAAAAGCAAACAAGTGTAGCGGATTGGGCGGGCGGCGTGTCTGTGACCGGCAGCACTTGATTATTGACCGACAGTGCTGGCTGTACTTCAAACCTTTGGAAGATGAAGCCGGCGATTCGGTTCCCGGAAAAGGTGCCTAGGACGGTGGAGCAGAAAGCAGGTCCTTCGCCGCGCCCAGGATGACAACGGTTGAGGGTGGTGGCTGAGTGCTGAGTGCTGGCTGCTGACTGCTCCTAGACGGCCAAAGACTAGCCGCTAACCGCCTGTTTTCAGCCCCCACCTTTGCGCCAGCAGCCGCAGCACTTCCTGAATCTGCTGGTCCCAGAGCGGCCACTCGTGAATGCCCGGCTGCTCGCGGTACTCGTGAGGAATCTTTTTCTCCTGCAACAGCTTGGAAAAAGCCCGGCTCTGCGCCAGCAGGTGGTCCTCGGTGCCACAGTCCAGATAAATGAACGGCAGTTCCGAAACTGGCGCATTGATAAGTTGCTTCAGGTCGTACTCCTTGCGCTGCGGCGAGCCCGCCGGGCCGAAGGCCGCGATGATGGACTGGCGGATCCAGTCGGGCATATCGGGTCCCATGTTTTCCGGCGTCCAGTCGGTCACCGCCAGCGCTCCGCTCATGGAGGCGGCAAAGGAGAACAGCTCGCGGTGCTTCAGCCCCAGCATGAGCGCACCGTAGCCGCCCATGGAGAGCCCGGCCGTCGCCCGCATGCCCACCTGCTGCAGGGTGCGGTAGTGGCTGTCCACGTAGGGCATCACTTCTTTCATGATGTAGTCTTCCCAGCGGCTGTTGGGAACGGTGCCGTTCACGTACCAAGCTTTGTCGCCCTCCGGCATGACAATAATCAGCGGGTAGGACCGGGCGTACTCCACCAGGTTGGTGTTCTTCACCCAGGTATCGTAATGGTCGCCGATGCCGTGCAGCAGGTAGAGCACGGGATAGCGGCGCACGCTGCTGTCATAGCCCGCGGGCAACAGGACGTTGAAGGGCGCGCGCTGGTGCAGTGCCTGACTGTCAAAAGGCACGCTTATAACGGTCGGGTTGGCTTGCGCCCAGGAGAGGCAGGAGAGCAGGAGGACAATGGCAACAATAGCTTTGCGCATGGCAGCGTGACATTATAGCCACCGCCTGGCGGTTGGCACTTGGCATTTGGATCGTCGCTGTCGCAAAGGATCGCGAAAGTCTAAGGGCTAAATAGGAGGGCAAACGGCTCCCCACACGATTAAGGCCATCCCGATAAGGCCACCCCGAGTGGGTCGGCAAGTCTCACCTTTACAAACAAAGAAAATCATCGACCTCTGTCCTGAACAGAGCATCTAAGCTGGTAAATTCCCGGTAAAATTAAAGGTTATGAGCCCTCGTTCCCTGTCTTCCCTTGCTCTCTCGATTATCGGCGTCTTCGTTCTTACGTCCCTGCCTGCCCTGGCGCAGCAGGGCGAAGGTCCGCTCAACCCGGCCCAGCCGCAGGGCATTACCGTGGACCAGATCATTCAGCGCTTCGCGGCCAAGGAAAAGATGTTCCAGGAAGCGCGCGAAAGCTACACTTACCGCCAGTCGGTCAAGGTCATGACCGTGGATGGGGATACGGTCACCGGCGAGTACCAGGAAGTTTTCGACGTTCTGTTCGATAACCGGGGAAATCGCCTTGAGCAGGTGAAGTTCGCGCCCCAATCCACGCTGGAAAATGGCGGAATTTCCATGACCGAGC
>DATGIY010000174.1:0-6218 GCA_035295475.1 Terriglobales bacterium | reverse complement strand
CCGGCCAGGTCCGCATGAGCGGGAAGCCGCTACAGGCGATCACCGTGCCCGCATTCCGCTCACCGGTGGGTTCGATGATCACGGCTGCCGACATTTACCGCGTCTATTTCCACGGTCCGGCTTATCGGGTGATGGAGTGCGCGTGGTGGGATGGCGCGCGCATGATCGGCTTAATGGCGCAAGACCTGCCCGCGAACCACCACCCATCAAAGCTCGCCACGCTGTTTTCCCCTCGCCTGATCGAGCTGTGTTTCCAAACCGCCGGTCTGTGTGAGCTCAGCATTGAAGGTCAGCTGGGATTGCCGTTGCACGTGGATCAGGTCCGCGTATTCCGCTCCTTGGAACTGGCGCGAGGACGGCTCTATTCCCTGGTGGCGCCCCAGCCCGAGAAATCACAATTCGATGCGGAAGTAATCGATTCGGAAAGAAATGTTTACCTTCAGCTCAGAGGCTATCGCACCGTGGCTCTTCCTGCCGGTGTCGATGCCGATGTTCTGAAAAAACTGCAAGCCCTGTTCGCGCCACGAACTGCGGCGGCTTGATGCATCAACGTTCCGCCGGCAAGAAGCTGTTTTTCCTGGGGGCTTTATGCAGACCGATTTTGAACGCGTTGCCATTCTCAATCGCGGTGAGGCTGCCATGCGCTTTATCCATGCAGCCCACGAATACAACCAGGAACACGGCACATCATTACGTACCATCGCGATTTTCACCGAGCCAGACAGCCGCGCCATGTTCGTCCGTGAGGCCGATGAGGCCGTATTTCTTGGCCCGGCCGAGGAGCTTGATCCCGCCACCGGGGAGCTTAAGAGCAGTTATGTCCACTATGGGCGGGTGCTACAAGCGCTCCGGGCCGCGCACGCTGATGCCGTCTGGCCAGGATGGGGTTTCGTGGCTGAGCACGCCGAATTTGCCGATCTCTGCCGCGACATGGGAATCGTATTCATAGGTCCGGACGCGGAAGCCATGCGGCGATTGGGAGATAAAGTCTCTTCCAAGCGTTTGGCCGAGCAGGCCCAAGTGCCGGTTGTACCCTGGAGCAATGGTCCTGTGGAAACCCTCAGTGACGCTCGCGACCACGCCGATCGACTGGGTTATCCCTTACTTATCAAAGCGACCGCGGGCGGGGGTGGCCACGGAATTCGCCGCGTAAACTCCCCTGACCAGCTTCCCGAAGCTTTCACGCGCGCTCGCGCAGACGCCTATAAAGCCTTCGGCAATCCCAGCGTTTTCCTGGAGCAGTTGATTGCGGGAGTACGTCACGTCGAAGTCCAGATTATCGCCGATCACTATGGCACCACCTGGGCCGTCGGCGTGCGCGACTGCACCATCCAGCGCCGTCACCAGAAGATCCTGGAAGAATCACCCTCGCCGGCACTATCGGTAGGAGCCGACCAAGAATTGCGCCATCTGGCCAGGCGGCTCAGTCAGGCTGGAGCCTATCGCAATGCCGGCACCGTTGAATTTCTGTATGAGCCCCAAAGCCGCCGCATTCTGTTCATGGAAATGAACACCCGCCTGCAGGTCGAACACCCGGTCACAGAATGTACGACCCGGCTCGACTTAGTGAAACTCCAAATTTTTGTCGCTCGTGGCGGCCGGCTGGAGGGAGCACCACCACTCACCCGGGGGCATGCTATCGAAGTGCGGCTGAACGCCGAAGACTCTGACAACGGCTTTGCCGCGGCGCCGGGCATCGTGGAACGATTCCGGATTCCCACCGGGCCGGGCGTGCGCATCGACACCGGTTTGGCCGAAGGCGACACCGTTCCCGCACAATTCGATTCCATGATCGCCAAGCTGATCGCCTACGGTCAGAACCGCAAGGAAGCGCTCTCCCGTCTGCAGCGGGCTTTGCGGGACGGGGTCGTTGTGGTCAGAGGAGGAGCCAGCAACAAGGCGTTGCTACTGCAATTGCTGGCACGAGACGAGGTGCAGCAGGATCGCGTCGATACCGAATGGTTAGATCGCCTGACCGGCAACGGAGAGCACCTCGCCCGCCGTTATGCCGATGTGGCTTTAGTGCAGGCGGCCATAGAAGCTTACGATGCCGAGTTGGCGATCGAGCAGAAGCAATTCTATGTCTCCGCAGTACGGGGACGACCGCAGGTGCGGGGTGAAGTAGGCCGCACCGTTGCTCTGCGGTATCGCGGAGCCCCTTATTTGCCGACCGTGTATCGGCTTGGCCCGCAGCAGTATCGAGTGGAAGTGGACGCCGCGCGCATTGAGGCACAGAGCGAGCGTCTGGGGCCCTTTGAGTCCTGGCTGACTATTTCTGGCCGGCGCTTAAGCGTCATTTCCTTGGCTCAGCAACTGAACTATCGCATAGAAGTGAACGGTGTCGCGCATCGCATCGACCGTGATGAAGGAGGGATGGTGCATGCGCCGGCTCCGGCAGTGGTGGTGTCAGTGGCCGTGAAGCCTGGAGATACGGTTTCGGCGGGAGATCGCGTCGCTGTTCTGGAGGCCATGAAGATGGAGATGGAAGTTGTGGCTCCATTCTCCGGCCAGGTTCGCAACGTGATAGCCATTGCCAACGTGCAGGTGGATGCTGGGGCGCCACTGCTGCAGATCGAACCGGCAGCCACTCCGCCGCCCATATCTTCCACCGACCGCGTCACATTTGATGGCGAAACCTCAATACGGGCAGAGCGTCCGGAGGGAGATCATTCCTGTCTTGAAAATCTCGCAGAGCTTCGCCAATTCATGCTGGGATTTGATGTCCATCCCCGGCAGACGGCGCACCTGCTTGCAGAATGGAAACGCAATTGCGCCCACCTCGGAGACAGCCACGAGGTCAGGCTCCGCGAGAACGAGATTCTCCACATTTTTTTGGACATTTGTTCTCTGTTTCACCGCGAACCTAGGATAGGACGCTCCAGTCCTGAGGAAGGGCCCAGCGAAGAGTCCCATCTCTTCACCTACCTGCGCACCATCGACACGCAGGGTGAGGGCCTTCCTGGCACCTTCGTCAGCGCTTTGCAACGCGTACTTGCTCACTACGGGGTTAACACGCTGGATCGCTCCCCGGCACTTGAGCAAAGCTTGCTGTGGATCTACAAATCCCATCAGCGGGCAGAACAGCAGAGTGCGGTGGTTTTTGCCGTCCTGGAACGCCGCCTGGCGGAATTTGAGGCTTTTGCCGCGAGTGCGGATGAACCGTTTCGCGAGCTTCTCGAGGGCATAATTTCCGTCACCCGCGGCCGGTTTCCGGGCATCAGTGACTTGGCCCAGGAACTACGGTACCGCGGCTTCGATCAGCCGATTTTTGAGTGCGCTCGCCGCAAGGTATATGCGGAGATGGAGGATCATCTTGCATATCTTGCGGGCAATCCTGAAGCCCCTGATCGCGGCGCGAAGGTTGGAGCCCTGATCGAATGTCCGCAGCCGTTAATGGGGCTGTTCTCCGGGAAGTTCGCGGCGGTGAATCCTGCATCGCGGCTATTGATGTTGGAAGTCCTTACTCGCCGCTATTACCGCGTACACGACCTTTTCGAGTTTTGCCCGCTCGAGCGGGAAGGGCACAGCGTTGTATATGCCGAATACGACGACGACAGCGGCAAACGCATACATCTCTTCACGATCTGTGCCGCCTATGGCCAACTCGTGGAAACGGCACGCGTGTTATTTCCCCTTATTGAGAAGGTGCCGGACGAGCACGAGGTGGTTATCGATTTCTATCTGTGGCGCTCCGCCAGCCTCGCTGATCCGGAAACGGTACAGCAGGAAATCCACTTACTGCTGAACCAGATCGCATTCCCGCGAACCATTCAGCGCATAGTCGTTATCGCCGCAGGTTCCGGGTCCGGCGGCGCTTTGAGCGATATCCAGCATTTTACTTACCAGCCGCACGAGAATGGCTACGAGGAAAGAAAGATCTATCGCGGTGTTCATCCGCTGATGGCCAGGCGGCTGAATCTCTGGCGGCTATCGAACTTTAAGATCCGGCGCCTTCCTTCCGTGGAAGACGTGTATTTGATCCACGGCACGGCCCGCGATAACCCTAAGGATGAGCGCCTCTTCGCCATTGCCGAAGTACGCGATGTAACCCCAGTTTGCGATCCGGAGGGCCGTATCGTCCAGTTGCCGCATCTGGAGCGGATGTTTCATGAAGCGCTCGGCAGTATTCGAGTATTTCAGTCACGCCGCGCTGCCAAGGACCGGCTCTACTGGAACCGCATATTGCTTTACGTGTGGCCGCCGTTGCGTATGGATATGGACGAGTTTAACGGCATCTTGAATCGCTTGGCTCCCTCCCTGGATGGGCTGGGCCTGGAACAAATAGCTGTATGCGCCCGTCTGCCGCATCCCCAGACTGGCGAACTGCGCGACATGATTATCCGCATTTCCATTCCGGCCGGCGCTGGCCTGCAGGTAACCATCCGGCCGGCCGGCAAGTTGCAGGCTCTAAGGCCGCTCAGTGAGTATGAGCAGAAGGTAATCCGCATGCGCCGGCGGGGCCTTATCTATCCTTTCGAAATCATCAAGATGCTCACGCCGGATCGCGAAGATACGCGGACGGCTTTTCCTCCCGGTGATTTCGTTGAGCACGATCTGAGTCCGGAGAGTCGTCTGGTCCCGGTCGAGCGACCCTATGGCCACAATAAGGCCAATATTATCGCGGGTGTCATCCGTAACTTCACCTCGAAGTATCCCGAGGGTATGACTCGAGTCCTGCTGCTGGGAGATCCCAGCAAGGATCTTGGTGCGATCGCGGAACCGGAATGCCGTCGGATTATCGCGGCGCTGGATCTGGCGGAAGCAAAGCGAGTACCTCTGGAGTGGTTTCCCATCTCAGCGGGCGCAAAGATTTCCATGGACAGCGGGGTGGAGAACATGGATTGGATCGCCCGCGTGCTTCGCCGCTTGGTCGAGTTCACGCAAGCCGGCGGTGAAATCAACCTGGTGGTGGATGGCATCAACGTTGGAGCGCAACCCTATTGGAATGCGGAAGCCACTATGCTCATGCACACCCGCGGCATTCTCATCATGACTCCCAATGCCGCCATGGTGCTCACCGGCAAGCGCGCTCTGGATTATTCCGGCAGCGTCTCGGCGGAAGATAATCAGGGCATTGGCGGCTACAGCCGGACCATGGGTCTGAATGGCCAGGCGCAATACTGGGCGCAGGACATCCACGAAGCCTGCCACATCCTGCTGCGGCACTACGAGCACACCTATGTTATGCCCGGCGAGCGCTTCCCCCGTCGCGCCGCGACGACCGATCCTTTCGAACGCGATGTACGCGGGTATGTGCACGGCGGTGATGGCGAGACGGGTTTTGGCCGCGTGGGCGAAATTTTTTCGGATGAGACTAACCCTGGTCGCAAGAAGGCTTTTGATATTCGCCGCGTGATGATGGCCACTGTCGATCAGGACCACGTGCCGCTGGAGCGTTGGAGTGGCATGCGGGGCGCGGAAATGGCTGTGGTCTGGGATGCTCACCTCGGCGGCTATCCCGTCTGCCTCATCGGAATTCAGTCGAAGCCTTTACCCCGATTGGGCTTTGTTCCCGCCGATGGGCCCGATCAGTGGACCGCGGGTACGCTCTTTCCCCTGTCCTCCAAAAAGGTGGCTCGCGCTATTAACGCCGCCAGTAATAACCGGCCGGTTGTGCTGCTGGCCAACCTTTCCGGTTTCGATGGGTCCCCTGAGTCAATGCGCAACCTGCAACTGGAGTATGGGGCTGAAATCGGCCGGGCGGTGGTGAATTTCAAAGGTCCCATGGTGTTTTGCGTGATTTCGCGGTACCACGGTGGCGCTTACGTAGTTTTCTCACGGGTATTAAACGAACAACTCGAGGTGGCCGCCTTGGAGGGAACCTATGCCTCGGTTATTGGCGGCGCTCCCGCGGCGGCCGTAGTGTTTGCCAGCGAGGTGGAGGCCAGGGCCCGCAAGGATCCGCGTCTCGAGGCTTTGAATGAAGCCATGGCTCAGGCCGAAGGCCTGGAGAAAGGGCGCCTGCTTGCCCGCTGGAACGAGCTCTTCAAGGTCATACATTCAGAAAAATTAGGGGAAATGGCAAACGAATTTGATCGCATCCACAGCGTGCAGCGGGCGCTCGGCGTGGGGGCTCTGCATCGGATCATCCTGCCTTCGCACCTTCGCCCGTATCTGATCCATGCCGTGGAACGCTGCATGGAAAAGGAGAAGACGGTGGCGCGGGCCGCCTAGACCGAAGGTCGGACAATTAGTCTTTTCCGCGGGTAGAGTTGGCA
>DATGIY010000173.1:0-2521 GCA_035295475.1 Terriglobales bacterium | reverse complement strand
AAGCGTAGGAGCGTAGTCAGGATTTTAAGATGACGGCGGTTTCGCTCCCAATGACGAAAGGGGATTGCGCGAGGCGTCCTGTTTCCAGCAGCGCGGCGCGATAGCGGGTTTCTGCCATGTCCATCCAGACATGCAGGGCGTGGCGTTACGCGCAACGGCTTGCAGTGTACGAACGTAATTACCGGCCGGGCCGGTAGGGCATGTACCCAGATGGCGCTTCCGGCACGCCGCGAGTCGAAACGTGCTATGGCAGCCAGCTGCCTCACATCCGCGGGTGACTGCAATCACTGCGTGACCTCTGGCCCGCGGGACAGCATAGGGGAAAGAAACTGCAAGCGGTGATTCTTTGCGTGCCCGGAGGTGTCCCAGGCAGACCCATTCCGCGAATCGCGCCCAAGCCCATTTGCTTCCCAACCCCTGATGGCGGCTGTAGTGCCGGAGGCATCTCATGAAAATCCGCAAAGTAATGACCAAAGCTCCCATCTATTGCACCCCGTCGTGCGCGGCTGAACTGGCGGCCAACCTGATGAACCAGTCCGATACCGGTATTTTGCCGGTGGTGCAGGACTCGCTGGATTTGAAGTTGCTCGGAGTCGTAACCGACCGCGACCTGTGCCTGGCGGTAATCGCGGCGCGCCGCGATCCCGCGCACACGGCAGTAAACGAATGCATGAGCCGCAACCCTATTTGTGTTGGCCCTGAAGACGAGGTGAGCCGGGCCCTCGAGCTCATGGCAGAACACCAGATACGCCGCGTTCCGGTGGTGGATGAACAGGGCAAGATTCTGGGGATCGTTTCGCTCGCCGATGTAATTCAGCAGGACGCGGTCAACTTCGAGGTGCTGGCCGGCACACTGAAGAAGATATGCGCCCCATCCCGCGTCGTCCCGGGGAAGCGCAGCCGCGCCGCTTAGGAGAGGCGGCCGCTCCAGGAGCCGCAAAGCACAAGGGGGACAAGATGAAGAAAACGATTCTGAACGTTTCCTTTGACGAAACCGTTGCCGCCAGCCGCCAGAACGCACTGGAAGAGGCCGGTTACGCCGTGGTTTCGACCACGCAGGTGGCCGACGCGCTGCAACGGATGGCGTCCGTGGCTTTCGACCTGCTGATTGTGGGCCATCGCTTTTCCAACAGCGATAAGCGGCGATTGTCAACCGAGGCCCGGGAGAGGGGAACATCGGTTCTGCTGATTTGCGGGGCGTCGGCAGATTCCGATATTCCGGCGGATGCGCGTGTTTATGCGCTGGAGGGAACGGCCGGGGTGATTTCGGCCCTGGACGGATTGCTGCATCTAAGATCCGCGTCTTCCGCCGGCAAGGCGGCATGAGCCGCCGCCAAGTTACGGCGCGCCCCCACATTCAAGCCCGCCAAGGACCAATGATCGACGGGCATGGGATCGAGGATGGGCTTGCCCAGGTTGGGGCAGCTCAGGGCGTAAATGCCGGTGTCAGCGGCGGCATAGATAATGTTCCGGTCCCACTCCACCAGCACATTGTCCACCGTCCGGTTCCAGCTGCCGAATTTGTGCAGGTCGCCTCCTTGCGGGGGAATGAAGTAGGCCACTTCCGTGGGCCGCAGCAGGTCGCCGACGTCATAACAACGCAGGCCGGCGTCGAAATAAGAATAAGCAATGAAGTTGGGGGAAATCGTGCCCGGCGCCTTCAGGTGGGGAGGGTTGTGGGCGCCGAAGCGTCCACGCTTGAAGCAGAAATCGCGGTAGGGCGCCTCCGGCGGAGGCACGGGACGGGGAAATTGCGCCACGGGCGTGGGGCGTTCTTCATCGCGAATATCGATGACCCAGATGGGGAGAAAGATCTGGTTGCAGTCCGGATTCGTGGTCTCGCCGTTGGCAAACACGAATCCTTTGTCCAACGCTCCGCACCAGATGGTGTGAAATGCGATTCCGCCGGCTCCATATTGCGGGGGCGGTTCGAAACGGCCAATCTCCTTCTGATGTTTGGGGTCGGAAAGGTCCAGGATGATCAGGCCGAAACAGCCCCAGGAGCCATAGCCGCGGTTGCCGCCGTCCTCGATGCGCTTGGGGACGTACACCGGGCCATGCAAGCCGACAAACGGGGTCTGGTCCTTCTCCGGATATTTGAGTTTGGTCCACTGCCACTTCTCGTATTCGGCCTCTTCTCCCTTGCGTGAGCCGGGCACCCACCACATGGACACTTCCTTCGGGCTGGTGGGATCGGACATATCCACGATCATGTTGCCGTTGACCAGAGGGCGGAAGTAGGAGATCTGGTGAATAAAAGTATCGTCGGGGGCGGTGTCCAGATAGGCGTAGCGGCCGCCATCGTAGTAATTGCGATGCGTGCCGGAACCGGTGGCCCCGGTGCTGAATTCCGAGAGCAGGGAAGTCTTAGCGGGGTTGGTGACGTCGTAAACGCGAATGCCGCGCAAGCCCTTGTAGTTTCGCCATGCGTCCAGCAGCTTGGGATCGTCATACTTGCCGTTGGGAGCGGTGGGAGTGGAGCCGGTGATGGGCGCGGAGGCGTTGGTGATCAGGATCCATT
>DATGIY010000172.1:0-5616 GCA_035295475.1 Terriglobales bacterium | reverse complement strand
CTTGTACGGCGTGCCCAGGATCATCATCACTTCGTAGGTCCTGGGTGGTTCGCCGTCTTCCTGATCGGTTTCGTAGTTGTCGTACTGCGGCGCGGCGGCCCAATCCGCGTCGTTAGCCTGAACCGAGCGCCGGATGATGGTCTCCACATCCTGCCCGCAGGCCGCTAAACTCGCGACAAGTAAGGAGAAAAAGACAATGGCTCGCGCCATGCTGCGGTTAAGTGTACGCCAGACCGGGCCTCTCACGTCGCTGTAGGTGAAGACAAACCGCATTTCCCGGCTGTGGCGTCCTCGTTTTACCGAGTGGTTAGATGATATCTGCCGCGCCAAACGCCGTATGGGAACACCGCGGGCCCGCCCTCGCCAGACGCACAACCACGCTTGCGTATACCATATCGTTGTTCAAAGGAGCACGTGATGCAATTGGGAATGATCGGACTGGGCCGAATGGGGTCCAACATGGTTCGCCGCCTGCTGCGCGGCGGGCACGAGTGCGTGGTGTTCGACATGAATCCCGCCGGCGTCAAACAAATGGCGGGCGAAGGCGCTACCGGGGCCGATTCCCTCGATGATCTGATCCGTAAGCTTAAGAAGCCGCGCGCTGTCTGGCTAATGGTCCCGGCAGGAGTGGTGGACAACACCCTGCAGGAACTGGCGCCGCGCCTGGAGCCCGGCGATGCCGTTATCGACGGCGGCAACTCCTACTACATTGACGATATCCGCCGGGCCAAGCAGCTGCGCGAAAAGAAGATCTCCTATCTCGACGTCGGTACCAGCGGCGGCGTCTGGGGCCTGGAGCGCGGCTATTGCCAGATGATCGGCGGCGAGCGCGAAGTGGTACAGCGCCTCGATCCGATTTTCAAAACCCTGGCGCCGGGCCGGGGCGATCTCCCGCGCACCCCGGGACGTGAGAAAGCCTCCGGCACCGCCGAGGAGGGTTACCTCCATTGTGGTCCCAGTGGCGCGGGACACTTCGTCAAAATGGTGCACAATGGCATCGAATACGGGCTGATGGCCGCCTACGCCGAAGGCCTGAACATCCTGAAACATGCCAACGTGGGCAAGGGCAGCCGCTCCGTGGACGCCGAAACCACGCCCCTGCGCGACCCCGAGCACTATCAGTACGATTTCAACCTGGCGGATGTCGCGGAGGTCTGGCGCCGGGGCAGCGTGGTCGCCTCCTGGCTGCTCGACTTGACTGCAATAGCGCTGCTCGAGTCCCCTGATCTTTCCGGCTTCTCCGGGCGCGTCTCCGACTCCGGTGAAGGACGCTGGACGGTTATGGCTGCCATCGAGGAGTCCTCGCCCGCGCCCGTGCTTAGCACCGCCCTATATCAGCGCTTCACCTCCCGCGGCGAGGCCGATTTCGCCGACCAGCTACTCTCCGCTATGCGCTATCAGTTTGGCGGACACCTGGAGCGCAAGGCGGGATGAACACGGCATGATTCTGGTGGTCATGGGAGTGGCCGGCTCGGGCAAAACCACCATCGGCACTCGGCTGGCTGAGGCCTTGGGCTGTCTCTTTCTTGAGGGAGACTCGCTTCATCCTCCTGCCAACGTGGAGAAGATGAGCCATGGCATTCCCCTCACCGATGCCGACCGCGCGCCATGGCTGACGGCTATCCGTGACCACATCCGGGCCGCCGATGAGCGCGGAGAATGCCTCGTGGTCGCCTGTTCCGCCCTCAAGCAGCAGTACCGCGATTTTCTTTCCCGCGACGCCCGCATTACCTGGATTTATCTCAAAGGGTCGCAGGAACTGATCGCCTCCCGCATCGAGCACCGCCGCGAGCACTACATGAAAGCCGGCATGCTGCCCAGCCAGTTCACTGACCTGGAGGAACCCAGCGACGCCCTGGTGGTGGACATTACGCCTCCTCCTGAGGCGATTCTTCAAAAGCTGCTGCTGCAACTGCGCGCGCCAGGTATGTCTTAACCGCGATTGTCGGTGTAGGGACGGACGCCCCAGGCAACTTCACTCATTCTATTTCTGTGGCGCAAGCACCCTCGCCCGCGAGCGCCTTCCGACGTAAGGCGTCATTCCGAGGGTCTTCAGGCCCGAGGAATCTCGCGTGCATTGGCACTCATGCTCTGGGGATAGTGAAGCTCTTACTCACACACGTTTCTACTCGTTATTGAACTTTCCCTCCACGCCTCCCGTACAATTTCCCGAGGAGCTTTTGTCCATGGCGTCAGAGTCCGCCGCCGCAACCGCCGCCGCTTCCGCGCCAGTTTCCCGTTGGACCAATGGCCCCGCTCTGGTCGCCTACGTTTCTGGTGCTCTGCTGGTGCTGCACTTGCTCACGGCTTCCCGGTACGGCTACTTCGGCGACGAAATGTACCACCTGGCCTGTGGCGAGCACCTGGCCTGGGGCTACGTGGATCAACCGCCCCTGATCGCCCTGGTGGCCTGGTTGGTGCGGCACACCCTGGGCACGTCCCTGCTCGCGATTCGCTTGCTGCCCGCGCTGGCGGGTACGGCCACCGTGCTGCTCACCGGTGTCATCACTCGTGAATTGGGAGGCGGACGCTTCGCCCAAGCCTTGGCCGCACTGTGCGTCGCCTGCTCGCCCGTCTGTCTGGTGCTCAATTATCTGTTCACCATGAACGCCTGGGAGCCGCTGCTATGGACCGCCTGCGCTTATGTGGTGATCCGCATCGTCAAAACCGGCAACCAGAAGCTGTGGCTCTGGTTTGGCCTGCTCAGCGGGATCGGCCTCGAAAACAAGTACTCCATGGCGGTGTTCGGCTTCGGTATTGTCGTAGGAGTATTGTTCACGCCGGAGCGCAAGGCGTTTGCCCATAAGTGGATCTGGATTGCAGGGGCGCTCGCTTTCGCAATCTTCCTGCCCAACCTGGTGTGGAATTTCCGCCACCATTGGCCTTTCCTGGAACTGATGCGCAACATCCGCGCCAGCGGCCGGGATGTGGTGCTGGGACCTGTGCAATACGTTGTGCAGCAGATCATGATGAACAATCCGCTAGCTTTTCCCGTGTGGCTGAGCGGAGCGCTTTACCTGTTCTTCAGCGGGAATGCCAGGCGCTATCGCCTCCTGGGCTGGACATTCCTAACTGTATTCGCCATCTTTTTTGTCTCTCACGGGAAGGACTACTACACCTCGCCCGTCTACCCCATCGCGCTAGCCGCGGGTGGGGTAGGGCTGGAAAGCCTCACGCGCAAGCGGGCCGTGGCCTGGTTGCGCCCCGCCCTGGTGGTGCTGCTCCTGGCGGCGACGGCGGCAATTCTGCCTATTCAGCTGCCGGTGCTCTCGCCGGAGCGCTTAGCACTCTATGTGGAGAAGTTCCCCCTTAAGCTTCAGGCCAGCGAGAGAGCGCATGCCAGAGCTGAACTGCCACATTATTTTGCCTGGCAGTTCGGCTGGCCCGAGATGGTAAGGGAGGTCGCGCGTGTGTACCACAGCCTGCCCCCGGAGGAGCAGGCCAAGACCGCGATCTTCGGCAACAACTTTGCCGAGTCGGGCGCGATTGATCTGCTTGGCCCGCAATACGGCCTGCCCAAAGCCATCGGCGGTCATCAGAGTTATTGGTTATGGGGGCCGCGGAACTACACGGGAGAGATCATGATCGTGCTGGGAGACGAGCCGGCATCGTTGCAGCGCTGGTGTAACAGCGTGGAAGTGGCGGCCCCATCGACAGATCCGCCCTACGGCGCCGTGTTTGAACGGCACCCGGTTCTGCTCTGCCGCGGTTTAAAAGCGAATTTGCAGCAAGTCTGGCCGCAACTCAAGGATTGGGACTGACAGCAGCTGTCTCGCCGGCGGGACCCTGGCTCTTTAGCCTTCCGTGACCCCGTTCTTGCAGCTAGCCTCACTGCCGTGAGCTAGCTAATCCGCTGCCAGCCGCGCTTCCTCGCCCTGCTCCTGCAGTACCTGCTCGTAACCCGCGGCCGCATAGTACATGGCGCGATCGAAGAACTGGTCCAGCAACATGATCAGCTCCAGCTCGCCAAACAGCTCGACCGGACGGTCAATCAGCGCTTCGCGCTGCAGGAAGCCCCACAGGTGCTCCTTGGTCATGGCCAAGGCCCAGAGCATCTGGCTGAAGGGCAAGCCTTCGGCGGCCCGCCGCATGCCGGTTTCGGTGAAGCGCAATTCCACGTCGCTTTCCGTCTTGGTCAGCAGCCAGTCACTGATGTGGTGGTAAATCTCGCGCACGGAGCGTTCCAGTTGGTCGCGCGGAACCGCCCGGCGATATTCCACGGTACGCAGGGAAGTGGAGATTTTTTCCACCAGGCCCGCGGCAAGCTGGTCCGCATGAGCTTCAATCAGCCTTGCCAGTTTAAGTGCAATCATATCTACCTGAAATTAGATGTCGGGAGGACAAGAAAGGTTCCTGGGTTTCCGAAGTGGCCTGAAAACATGTCGTTATACGATATTCACCATTGGGGGTTTGCGAGTAAATATCGTTGCACGATATATAGGGCAGGTCAAGAGAAAATCGGAAGGAATTGTAAAGCCTCAGGCGCCGCAGCATTTCTTGTACTTCTTGCCCGAGCCGCAGGGACAGGGGTCGTTGCGCCCGATCTTGGCGGCGCCGCGCACGACTTGCTGCACCGGCTGGTAGTCGCCCGCCCCCGCCATGCGCGCCTGTTCCAGCTCGCGCTTTTTCTTGCGCTGGAACTCTTCTTCCAGCTCATCCACCGAAGTCGCCGTCCGCCGCGGCCGCTGGCCGTCGCCGTCCCCGCCTTTCGGAACCAGCACCGGCTGCTCGCCTTCCGGACCGACGCCAGGCTCCGGCCCCCGGCGCTCCGCACCCTCCCCTCCCATCACCTGCATCAGGTAGAGATAGCGCACCGTGTCTTCCTGGAAGCGCGCCATCATGGCCTCAAACATGTCGAAGGATTCGCGCTTGTACTCCACTAGCGGATCGTGCTGCCCGTAGCCGCGCAGCCCGATGCCTTCCTTCAGGTGGTCCATGCTGAGCAAATGATCTTTCCACTGCGAATCAAGAACGCTCAGCATGATCATGCGCTCGTGATAGCGCATGGCTTCCGGGCCGATCAGTTTTTCTTTGGCCTCATAGCGCTCTTTCAGTTTTTCAAAAATGGCATCGCCCAGTTCCTGGCGGCTTAGATCACCGGTCTTGACCCCTTCTTTCTCTATATCCACGCCGAAACGGGTGAAGATGTCGTTTTTCAGCGCCTTAATGTTCCAGTCAGAAGGATGTGTCTCTTTGGCCGCATGCTTGTCCATCAGTTCGCTGAGGATGCCGGCCACGTAATCTTCCAGGATGAGTTCTTTCTGGTCCAGCCCTTCCAGCAGCACATGACGCAAGCCGTAAACCGCTTCCCGCTGCTTGTTCATTACATCGTCGTATTCCAGGAGGTGCTTGCGGGCTTCGAAATTCTGCGCTTCCACCGCCTTTTGCGCCGCCTCGATACGCCGGCTGATCAGCCGCGATTCGATGGGTACGCCTTCTTCCATGCCCAGCTTCTGCAGCAGGTTCGACACCCACTCCTTGGCGAAGATGCGCATCAAGTCGTCTTCCAGCGACAGATAGAAGCGGGAAGATCCGGGATCGCCCTGGCGTCCGGCGCGCCCGCGCAACTGGTTGTCGATGCGGCGCGCCTCGTGGCGTTCGGTGCCCAGGATGAAC
>DATGIY010000171.1:0-2285 GCA_035295475.1 Terriglobales bacterium | reverse complement strand
CCACCCGGCTCCCTTCCAGGAAAGAACAGTCGAAAGATCTTATGCGGTTCGCCGCCGAGCAATTGCCGCGCAAGCCAGCAGTACCGTTCCGAGCAATATCATGGATGCCGGTTCCGGCACCGATGCAGCAATATTGCCGCTGAAAATCTGCGTGCTTGCAAAGGAATTGGGGGCCGTGCCGGGGCCGCCCGTGAACAGCACGCTGAGTCCTCCGGCGTAGTTAGGAGGCGAAGACGGCATCCCATAGTAGCTCGTCAGGGCCTGGTTTACGGCGGTTGAGAAAAACGCACTATCGAACATAAACGGTCCAATGGTGTTGATCGTCGAAGATGCGAAACTGCCTGAAAGCAGCGTCCCCGAGATGCCCGTCCCGGCTATCGTGCCCGTCAGTGTAAAGGTGCCGCCTGACCCAAAAGTGTAGGTTCCCGAAGACTGTGACGTGAGGCTGCCGGTCTGAAAATTCAGGAAGCAGTTGTTGCAGTTCAACAGTACGTTGCTATTCGCAGTACCGCCCATGCCGGTCACACTGGATACGCCGATACTAGAGCCCGTCAGCGGCCCACTACCACCGTTGTATGTGATGGAGCCTGGTGCGAATCCTGGTATCGTGAAATCGATTTGATAATCCGCCAAAGCCAACCCGCTGAAAAGGAGCATCCCCCCGATCAGTTTATAAATCGTCGACAGACATTTCATGCATTCCTCCGGCTGAAACTCGGTGCAAGATTGTTTTTGTATTTCCCCGCCGCTACCTTGGCGTGCAATTGTTCAGCCATTGGTTACGCCCCCTATTTTCAATGACATGGCTGGCGTCTACTAGTTCAGATGGTCAAACTTCTGAACTCCAGGAAATCATTTGGGAATCCTTCTGGGTTGGTCTTGGCCGCCATCAGGTCCGGTGGCTGATGCCGCGAGTAGTTGCTTCGCCTGCTTCACATCCGGCAGATTCGGGTCCATAGTGACTGCCTGTTGCAGCATCTGCCGGGCGCGCTCCGGAGACCCGCTCTTGAAGTACGCCATACTCAGGTGAGAAGCTCGCAACGCCGTGGAGTGCCGTGAATTCGCCTCCTCCAACTGGCGCACTGCGAGCTTGTATAACCCATTCCGATAGAGCAGCCACCCCCATGTGTCCGCGATTGCGGGGTTGTCCGGCGCCAGTTCTTTGGCACGCTGCGCCAACGTCATCGCCTCGCCCCCCTGATCGCCTTGTTCGCCCAGCAGAACCGCGAGATTGTTGAGAGCATTTGTGTTGGTCGGGTCGGCGGCAATCACTTTACGGTATTCTTCGATACTGGCTTTGTCATTTCCCTCGATCCGTTCCACCTGCGCCAACCAGTACCGCGCCGTGATATTCCTGCTGTTGCGCCCTAAAATCGCTGTAATCCCCTTCCGGGCCGTGCCCCACTTCCCCTCCATCAGGTCCAGTTGTGCCAATGCCAGATCCGTGTCGGCGGAGTTGGAATCGGCGGCCTTGGCAGCGGTTAGAGCTGCCCTTGCTCCGGTCACATCGCCTTGCGCCTGCAGCCACCTGCCTAGATATAACTGGACAGTGGAAGATTGCAACTCTTTCGCGGCATACTCCCGCAGCTTCTCCATCGCAGTTTGCGATTGTTTCTGTTCGGAATAAGAGCGCGCCAGAACATCTAATGCCCGGATATCATCAGGCGCCGTCCGCAGGGCCTCCTCGGCCGCCTGTCGCGCGGCGATGAAGTCCTTGCCTGCCAGCCGTAACGTCGCGTCCTGAACCAGAAGATCCGGCGTCCGTTGCACGGCCAAACCCTGTTGAACGCCTTTCCTCATTTCCTCAAAATCTCCCAACGCCGCGAACGCCCAGTTGCGTTCCGCCAGGACTGCCAATGACGCCTTCTGTTCTTCGGGAGTTTCGTTCAACAACTCGATGGCTGTCTTGGCGCCCTTACCGCTATTCGTCAACAGCCGGGCCAGGGCAATACGGGCCGGTAAGAATAGCGGATTCAGTCGAAGCGTTTCATTTAACTCCTGCCGCTCGCTCAGTGTCGACCCGTTTGTTTCATATATCCTGGCCTGAACAAAGTGCGCATCAGCCACCGCCGCACTGTCATGTAAAACCTGGTTCAGGTCGGTCTGCGCGTCCGTAACGTTGCCGCTTTCCAGCCGCAGCACACTCCGCTGTAAGAGCGCATTGAGGTCCCTGGGATTGCGCGCAAGCACCGTATTGATGAGCTTCTCGGCGTCACCGGAACGGTTGACCGCCTGGTACACAGCAATCAGGTGAGTGCGTAACGCTCCGTCGTCCGGGTCTTTCT
>DATGIY010000170.1:0-3400 GCA_035295475.1 Terriglobales bacterium | reverse complement strand
TCGAGCAAGGTGGGCGGGCGCAGTTTGTCGCTACCAAAGAATTCGTTATCACTAACGGGCGCCAGATGCAGTCCATGCTGGGCACCTACAGCCCGGTGCCTTCGCTGGAGTGGGCAGTGATCGCGCAGAAACCGCAGCGCGAGGCCTACCGCGGCATCTACGAAATGCAGCGTACCGCCGGTCTTCTGGCCCTATTGGCCGTTTTCATGAGCGTGGGCATCAGCAGCCTGGCAGCGCGAAAAATCACTCACCCTATAGACGTGTTGACGGCCACCAGCCGGGCCATTGCCCGCGGCGATTTTTCGCAGCGCGTGCACGTCACCAGCCGCACCGAAATTGGCGAGCTGGCTCAGACCTTCAACACCATGTCCCAGGACCTGGAGCGCCTGATCGCCGATCTCAAGCGCGCCGCGGAAGAGAACCGAGCCCTCTTTCTTGGCTCCATCCAGATGCTGGCCGGCGCGGTCGACGAAAAGGATCCTTACACCCGCGGCCACTCCGACCGAGTCACGCGCTATTCCCTGCTCCTGGCCACCGAACTCGGCTTGCCCAACGATTTCGTGGAGAAGGTCCGCATCTCCGCCCAGCTGCACGACGTAGGCAAGATCGGCATTGAAGATCGCGTGCTCAAGAAGCCGGGTGCTCTCACTCCGGAGGAGTACGAGACCATGAAGACTCACACCACCAAGGGCGCCAACATCCTGCGTCCGGTGAAGCAGCTGGCGGAGATGATTCCCGGCATCGAACTGCACCACGAATCGCTCGACGGCCGCGGCTATCCCTATGGTCTGCAAGGCGAGCAGATTCCTCTTATGGCGCGAATTATCGCGGTAGCCGATACCTTTGACGCCATCACCACCAATCGGCCCTATCAGGCGGCGCACGAGCCTGCCTATGCCGTGCGCATCATCAATTCACTCGCCGGCAAGCGGTTTGACCCCAAGGTGGTGACCGCGCTCAGCACCGTGTTCCTGCGCGGTGATCTCGACAACGAGCGTATTGCCACTCCCCAGCCGCCTCCACCCGCGGTTGAACATGTGGAGGTCCCTGCCGATGTAGCCGCCACGGTCGAAAGCGGCCGCTACTAGCTAACAAGAGGCACTTCAAGCCCGGTATCCGCAGTTTCTTCCCGTTCTGGGAAATTTACACGCAGCCAATAACAATCTGCGCAGCAGCATGGGGCGGGCTGCCGCTCCCGGATATAATCACCACCACCTATGCGTTTGGAAAAGGGATCACGGTTGGACCACTACGAAATTCTTGCCCCTCTGGGAGCGGGCGGGATGGGCGAGGTCTACCGCGCCCAAGACACTTCCCTGGCCAGAGAAGTGGCCATCAAGATTCTTCCTCCGGCTTATTCCGCCGATCCCGACCGGCTGCGCCGTTTCACCCAGGAAGCCCAGGCCGCCGCTGCTCTTAATCATCCCAATATCCTGGCCATTTATCAGACCGGCCAGCAGGATGAGCTGACTTACATCGTTTCCGAACTCCTGCAGGGCGAGACTCTGCGGGAGCGCATGCGCGAAGGGCCGCTGCCGGTCCGCAAGTCGCTGGAGTACGCGCTGCAGGTGGCGCAAGGGCTGGCTGCCGCACACGACAAAGGCATCGTTCACCGCGATCTGAAGCCGGAAAACATCTTCATCACCGGCGATGGCCGTATAAAAATTCTGGACTTCGGCCTGGCCAAGCTGACCCGGCCAGAGGAGGCCGGCTCCGGCGACCACGCTACCATGACCGCGGCCACCGAAGCCGGCAAGGTGCTGGGCACGGTTGGCTACATGTCTCCCGAGCAAGTGCGGGGCAAGGCGGTGGATGCTCGTTCCGATCTGTTCAGCTTCGGCGTGATTCTCTACGAAATGCTCTCCGGCCAGCGCGCCTTTCATGGCGAATCCTCGGCGGATATCCTCAGCGCCATCCTGCGCGAAGAACCGCCTGAGCTCGCCGCCAGCAATCGCGCCATTCCTCCCGCCTTGCAGCGCATCGTGCGCCATTGCCTGGAGAAGAACCCCCAGGAACGTTTTCAGTCGGCGCACGATTTGGCTTTCCATCTTGCCGAAGTGTCCTCTCCCTCCAGCACCAGCGCGGTTTCCGAACCCCTCGCCTTGCCTGGTTCACGCCGCTGGCTAAGGGGGGCTGTGGCTGGGCTGGTCGTAGCGGTCGTCATCGGCGCCGGCTTCTTCTGGTTAGGCCATCGTCTTAGAGGCGCGCCACAGCCGACATTTCATCGCCTTACCTTCCGCCGGGGCACGATTCTGACCGCTCGTTTCGCGCCTGATGGCAAAACCGTCGTCTACGGGGCGGCCTGGGACGGCAATAAGCCGGAGGTATTCCTGGTCACTCCCGACAGTCCCGAATCGCGATCCCTGGGCCTGGCCAACACCGATGTTTACGCAGTCTCCTCCACCGGAGAACTGGCACTTTCGCTGCGCAATCGCGATCCATTGCCGCCCGTCTCCGGCACCCTTGAACGGGCTGCCCTGCTGGGTGGCGCGGCGCCGCGACCTCTCATGGACGGGGTGGAGTTCGCCGACTGGGGCGAAAATGGTTCCCTCGCCGTTACCCTCGACACTGGCGTCGGCGACCGCCTGGAATATCCGGTAGGCACTCCCCTGTACGAGAAAGAAGGCCCCATTCATGACATCCGCGTCTCCCCGGACGGAAAGCTGGTGGGTTTCCTGGAGAACGAGCGAGGCGCAAATGTCATCAGCGTGGTTGATCGGCAGCGTAAGAGGCGCGTCCTTTCCCAGCTTATGCTGCGAATCCACGGATTGGCATGGACTCCATCCGGGAGCGAGATCTGGTTTGCGGCGCAAGCCGCAGACTCGAGTTGGGGCGTATACGCTGTCAATCTTTCTGGTAAACAGCGCCTGGTCTTGCGCCTTACCGGTCCCACGCATTTGTATGACATCTCTCGCGATGGGCAACTGCTGCTTGCCCTGGAAAATCGCGAAACCGGCATTCGCTACATGGCCAAGTCTGGTCTCGAGCGCGATCTTTCCTGGCTGGACGGCTCCCTGTTGGGAGATCTCTCGGCCGACGGCAGCCACGTACTGTTCAGCGAGATGCAGCAGGCGGGCGGTTCGGAGGGCTCCGTCTATTTGCGGAAAACCGACGGTTCGGCTCCCGTCCGCCTGGGCAGCGGCATGGGACTCAGCCTTTCTCCCGATGGCAAATGGGTGCTCGCCTTGTCGCGCTCGCGCACCGAGTTGCACCTCCTTCCCACCGGCGTGGGTGAACCGCGGATCATCCCAGGTAGTTTTACTGCTTATTGGGCAGAGGCCCACTGGCTTCCCGGCGGCAAGCGAATCACCTTTGTGGCCATGGAGCCCAAACACGATCCCCGCATTTATGTTCAGGATCTCGCCGGCCAACCGCGCGCCATCTCCTCCGAAGGCGTGAT
>DATGIY010000169.1:0-14439 GCA_035295475.1 Terriglobales bacterium | reverse complement strand
CATGATGGCCATGGCCGAGGCAAAATACTCGCAGTGACCCTGCTTGCGCACGAATAAGAAGTTGGCCAGCGGATCGCGCGGCGTCACTCGCGGCAGCTGCAAGGTGTAGCCGTAGTGCGTCATGAGGTACTGCTGAATGCTGGCGCTTTTGTCGTAAGGCGTGGCGGCGGTGGCGGTGATTTGCCGCGCTAACTCCGGAATACGCGGATCGAGCGGCGGCAGCTGCAGGTAGCGTATGGAAATAGAGGCGGGTACGGCTCCGCTGCTGGAACGCAGCAAGTCAGGCGAAGCCTGCGACAAATCCGCGTAGGCCTCATAGCTGGTGATGGCGTGCTCACGGTCAACGTTGTACAGCGCTCCCGCTGTGTCTTCCGCGATTTGGCGGTAGGGGCCGTCGAGAGAAAGAGGTCGTCCGGCAACAAAAAACACATTCGTGCCAATCGGCTCCATCAACACCCGGTAGTGAACTGGTTTTACAACCGCGAGATGGCGGGCGGGCGCTCCTTCCGGCGGCCGGATAGGGAAGCGTCCCTCGGGGCTCCGCGGGGCGATCAACTCAGGCAGGGGATTACTCCAGCTATGCCCGTCAAACAGGCTGAGGGCAACGCCGCGCCAGCGGAGATCGAAGGCGCCGGCACTATCGCCGTCGATCTGCACGTGCATCACCACAGAATTGGATTGCTGGATTTCACCAATCTGCCCCAGGCGAACGTTATCAGCGAAGCCGGTAGCCAACTGGCTACCGGGAGCGTAAGCGCCCAGGTAGCCGGTGGAAACCCGAGGCACAAAAAAGAAAATTACTGTGCCGCCCAGCAGGATCAGAACCAGGAAGATGGGCCCGGTCGCCGCCAGCCACCAGCCCAGGCTGCGCGCCGATTCATCGCTTTCGTTCGCCCGGGCCGTCGCCGTCGCGGAGGACCGGCGCATTTCCATCAAAATGAATGTCGTCACCCCTATCAACAGAAAGACTGCGAATGAGGCGAAAAAGATGCTGTCCACGGTGAGCACGGCCGCGGCCAGCACCATCAGGAAAGCGAGCACCGCGAGATATAGATAATCCCGCTCCCGGCGCACCGAAAAGAGCTTAACCACGGTGGCAAACAGAACCAGGTGCACGGTCGCGCTGACAAAGCTGTGTGTGAGCAGCAGGAAATCGGCGGCGTAGAAGAGTACGTAAATTACGGTCAGCAGGGAAGCCGTGCGTTCCGAGATCACCAATTCACGGCGTTTTATTACCAGATAGCCGCGCAGGACTAGCGCCAGCGCCACCAGCAGGACAGAGGGCACATCCAGTTTGCTCGTGACCGCCAGCGTAGCAAACCCGGCAACCAGCAGCAGGAACAGAGAGAGCTGGAAATAGCGTTCTATGGCTCGGCTGGTCCTGGCGGACGGTGGAACCGTGGCTTCTGCAAGCATGGACGTGTATCGCTATTGTTGGACACTTCGGCCCGGAAGGGAAGAGCCTAGTTGGCCACCGTAGCGCGAGCGCTCCTCCGACAATGGCTCAAAAAGTAACGCGCAAGCCGAACTGCACCACCCTCGGTCCCCCTCCCCCGAGGCCAGGATTCCCCTGCGCCACGTCAGGCGTCTGGGTGATCACGCCGGCGGAGCCCGCCCCGCTCAACGTTCCGTCGGCATTCACACCCGGATTGATGGTGCCGTTCGGCAGGGCGAAATTGGGGTGGTTGAAAATGTTGAAGAACTCGGCCCGGAATTGCAGGTTCAGCCGCTCGTAAATCTGCGTGCTTTTCGCCAGCGAGAAATCCAGATCCCAATAGCCTGGCCCGAAGATAGCGTCCCGTCCCATGTTCCCGAATGTGCCGTCCGCTGGTTGCTGGAAGGCAAGCGGGTTGAGGTAGCCGGTCGCGGGTGTCCAGTTCGACAGAATGGGATTTACCCCGGCAATCAGGTTGGGACGCTGGTGGAAGTTGGACTGGGTATTGAAGAAGGGGTTGGAAAATGCGCTGGTGTCGTTGGAGGTGATGATGGGAATGGGCCGCCCCGATTGCGCGCTCACGATCCAGTTCAAAGCCCAGCCCTGCGCCAGCTTATCGGGCAATCGCGTGATTCGGGGAACGGCATAGTCGAGGGCCAGCGTGAAGCGATGTCGCGTGTCGAAGGTGGAAGGACCGTGCTCGGCGTGCAAATTGAACGAATTCTGCGGCAGGGCAGCGCTGGCGAAATTGAAGTCGATGCCATCGGAGGCGTCGTCCAGCGACTTGGAAAAGATATAAGAGGCGAATCCCGAGAAGCCATGCCAGTTCTGGCTGCGGAAGCTGGTTTGCAGGGAGTGATAGGTGGAAGAGCTCACCGTTGCCAGCACGTCCTCGAAGGTAAAGTTGGGATTGGGTCGCAATCCGAACGCATTAGGCTGGTTGGCATCAAGCAGCCGGGTCAGGCGCGTGCCCTTGCTTCCCACATAGCTGATCTGGAAGGCGGAATTCTCGGACAACTGTTGCTGAATGTTCAGATTGAAATTCTGCACGTACGGGGTAGCGAAATCGCGCGGGGTGACGAACACGCTGAACGGCGGTGTGCCCGGGGTCAGGATTGGGCCTGTTGCGGATCCGTTGTAGGCATTGGAATTGAAGTTCAGCGGCAGCACCGGAACCGACCCTACCGGATTGGTGATGAGGCCGGCGGAGTTGGTGAAATTCGCGATCAGCAGATCCTGAGGCACGTAATCGTAGTAGATCCCGTAAGCCCCGCGCAGCACCGTCTTGGGCCGGAGGCTCCAGGCAAAACCCAGGCGCGGTCCGAAATTATTCAGGTCGCGATTGTAGGCGCGGCTCAGGCCATGCGTGCCGACCATGGCGAGCGTGCCGTCGCTTGCCAGATTGGACACCAGGTGGCGCTTTTCGCTGAGGGGGCCGAAGTATTCCCAGCGCAATCCCAAATTCAGCGTGAGCTTGGGGGTAGCCCGGAAATCGTCCTGGGCAAAAAAGGCTAGGCCATTGTTATAAGTGGTGCGGTGAGTGTCGCCCGTGTTGGCGGAGACAAACGCATTGAACCCGAGATAATAATTGGCCAGCACGTCTACCGCGGGGTCATTGGTCAAACCGGTAGGGAAGAAATCAAACAAGCCGCGTTCCAGATTATCGTTGAAGTTGTCGATCGCATAATGGCGCAGTTCGCCCCCGAATTTCCAGGTGTTCCGGCCGCTTACCAGAGTGAAATTGTCGAGCAACTGGAAGCTTCGGCTGACGCGCCCGCGCGGAACACTGAAAGCGGAGGCCCCCAGGTTGTCAAAGACGCCGGAGAAATCGAATTCCGGCAGGCCCGTTTTTGCCGTTCCCAGATTGAGCCCGATGCTGGCCGGATCGAACGCGCTGTCCACCCCACTGAAAGATGTGCGATAGCGGCTGTAGCCGAAACGAACTTCGTTGATCCGGGTGCTGCTCAGGGTCGAAAGCAGGCTGAGGGAGACTACCTGCACGCGTGTGGGCGAAGTCTGGGCGAACTGCGGCAAACGCGAGCCGCTGCCAAATCCCCCAATTGCCCCCAGAGGAAAGGTCTGATCGCTGCGGGCGAAGGCATAGCGCCCGGTGAGCGATTCGCTGGATGTGATTTGGTGATCGATCTTTACGATGAAATTGTCCAGGTCGTTTTTGTCGACGGCGCTGACCGCGGCCGTGCCGCTGCTTCCATTGAAGCCGGTGGCGGCTGGAAAGAAATTCAGGATCTGGTCGAGCGCGGGATTAACGGCGGAAATGCCATTGGCCAGCGCCACGCTTCTGGCGGCGGCTTTTTGAGTTTCGGTGGGCACGAACAGAAGGAAGTCCGAGCCTACGCGTTCTCGCTGGCCCTCATAGGCGCCAAAGAAAAAGGTGCGGTTCTTGATGATCGCTCCGCCTAGCGAGCCGCCGAACTGATTGTTCTTGAAAGCAGACTGTGGGTTGACGCTGCCGTCCGGGTTTACCCGCACATTGAAATAATTGCGGGCATCAAAAGAGCTGTTGCGCAGGTACTCGAAAACCGTGCCGTGCATATCATTGGTGCCCGATTTGGTGATGATGTTCACCACGGATCCGCTGTTACGGCCGTATTCGGCGCTGAAATTGGATTCGAGATTGAATTCCTGGATGGCATCGATCGGCAGCAGGGAAGCGGGCGCGCCGGTGATGCCCACCTGATTGAGCGCGGAATTATTAAAGAAAGGATCGTTGTTGTCGGTGCCGTCGAGGGTGTAGTTGTTGGAGCGGTCGCGATTCCCGTTAATGTTGAATTGGCCGAATCCCGCCTGGCTGCCGGCCACGCCCGCCGGTTCCACCGTCACCCCGGGGACGAGCGCAACCAGTTTGCCGAAATCGCGTCCGTTCAGCGGCAATTGTCCCACCAGGGTTTGATTCACGACCTGCCCCAGTACATCGCGCGTCGTGTCCACCACCGGGGCGGCCGCGGTGACGGTGACCTCGGTCTTGGCGGTCTGAATCTTCGCCAGATCGAAGTCCGCGGTGGTATCGACTCCGACCGCCACAACCACCCTGCTGGTGACCGAAGCCAGGGCAGTAGCGGTGGCGCTTACCTCGTATTGTCCGGCGGGTACCTCGGCAATCACATAGCCGCCATCGGAGCTGCTGTGGGTAACGCGGGTCTCACCCGTGGCCACGTTTTTTGCGGTTAGCGTCGCGCCGGGTACTACCGCACCGCTGGCATCGCGGACACTGCCGCGAATGGAGCCGCGATAGCTCTGTGCCGCCAGTGAGACGGACCACATCAGTGCCAAGCACAGGAACACCCAGCAACGCGGGCGAAAAGACAGGCGACTGCAGGTATATTGTTGCGCCGTATTCATTTGATCCTCCTGCGGGGGCAGGCAATCGCTCGATCAATGTCCAGGCTCTACCGCCAACAACAGGGCCCTGAGCTGGCGCTCATTTCTTCGGGACGAACAGGGAAACCGGGGGGACAATCCCGTAAGTCTTGGCAAAGTTCCGCTGGTTGACGGCAAGGCTGAAGCGGCCTCGCGAATCAATGAATATGAGAGGCTCGCCGATGGGAACGTCGCCAAAGGTCCGAACGAAAGGAAGGGTCATATCTCGGTCGCCGAGCTTGATATGAATCTTGTCGCCGTGAACATAGCCAAGCTTTAGGAACTCCTCGCCGCTGATATTGGTTATCAGGTTGCCAAAGGGCCCATCGAGTGCGAACACCTGCCCACTGATGCCCTTGTCGCTCACCTGCGCCGGGCTTTGATTAATGCGCACCAGGTGCTTCAGTTCGGGCCCGACCTGTGTCCAGTCCTCGCCGGCAGCTAAATGAGCGCCCACGGGGGAGAAAATATCCCGTCCGTGGAAGGTGGAAGAAATGCCGCTGCCGATCATCCAGGAGCGATTGGTAATTTCCCGCGCGCCTTCCAGTCCGTCCCGGTCCAGGACCATGGTCATCAGGCCGTTGTCCGGCAGGACAAAATACTGTCCCCGCTTGGACTTGACCACGATGGCCTTGCGGCTGGTGCCCACGGTGGGATCAACCACCACCACAAATACCGTATCCGCAGGGTAATAAGGCGTGGTGCCATAAAGGAACCTGGCGCCATCGGAAATGGAAAACGGCGTGACCTGGTGAGTCAGGTCAACGATGCGCGCGTCGGGGGCGATGCCCAGCATGACGCCCTTGCAGATGGCGACGGCGTCGTCGACCGTGCCGAAATCGGTCATGAATACGATAAGTGGACGATGCGCTGATCTGGCGTTCTGTGCGCTCGCCGGCGCTTCGGCAAGGGTCAGCAGGAGTGCACAAAGCACTGCGCAAACGGTACGGGCGCGAAGTCGTGCAGGCTGCATCTGAATTGTTTTCGGTTAGAGCGAGATATTGTATCGCACGCGGTACAGGTTGTCGCGGGTGGAGTGAGCGGAACTAATGCGCCCCTTTGCCGGAGAGCACTGCGGGAATGGTCTTCAGCAGAATCTTGAAATCCAGCCATACTGACCAGTTGTCGATGTAGAGGAGATCCAGGCGTACCCAGTGATCAAAACGGAGGTGACTGCGCCCTTCCAGCGCCCACAAGCAGGTCATGCCGGGGCGCATTCGCAGACGACGGCGCTGCCAGGGCTGATACTGATCTACCTCGTCGGGCAGGGGCGGCCGCGGTCCCACCAGCGACATGTGCCCCAGCAGTACGTTCCACAGTTGTGGCAGCTCATCCAGGCTGAAGATACGCATCCAGCGGCCGATTCCCGTACAGCGCGGGTCTTTACGCATCTTGAAGGCGGGACCATCGGCTTCATTGAACTTCTCCAGCTGCGGCAGCAACTGGTCGGCATTTGCCACCATGGAACGGAATTTGAGCAGCGTGAAGCGCCTGCCTCCCAGTCCGCAACGGGTCTGGCGATAGAACACGGGTCCGCGGGATGTCAGTTTGATCAGAATGGCAAGCGCGAGGAAGAGTGGGGAGAGCACAGTCAAGGCCACTGCGGCCACCGCGAGATCAATCAGCCGCTTGAAGGCCAGGGCAAAGTCATTCTGTGGCGTGCTGGCAAAGGTCAGCAGGGGCACATGGCCAAGATGCTCGACAAAAACGTGGTTGAAGCCCTGGGGCAGGAAATCCAGTTGCATGCGCATATGGATTCCCTCCTGCTCGCACTGTTGCATCAAGGCTTCCAGGCTGGCTAGCTCCTCCCGGCCTACGGCGAATAGAACCTCGTCCACCACGTGACTGTGGAGGAGATCAGGCAACTTGGATACCGGCATGACCGAATATTGCCCCTGCAAATTTGCTGGCGGGTCTGACTGCTCATCTGTGCTGGCAAACGCCAATAGCTCCAGGCCGAGGTCTTTTCCGTCCTCCAGCAGGGAAGCAAGCTCCGCCGCGCTTTCGCCATTTCCTACGATGACAAAATGGCGCCTATGTTCGGGCCGCGTCCTGAGCCAGGTCCCGGCCGCCAGCAGGGTCCAGCGGCTCGTGGCCAGCAGCACAAACTGCAGAAACACAAAAATCACCAGCAGGCTGCGGCTGGCATACTCGCTTTTGGAAAAGAACATGCCGCTGAACAACGCCAGCAACCCCAGAGCGCCCATTTTTACCGCGTCCGTAGCCACATCGCGCGGACGCTTCAGCTCAACTTGCTGATACGCGTTAAACAGGTACCCAAAGAGGGGAATCAGCAGTACGACGGTGGCAAAGATGGGCAGATAGTCGGAAAAGGGATAAATCGCGTGCAGCCCAAACCAGTTTCTTTGTCCTAACCACGTGCGAATCCCGTAGGCAAGGAGAAAGGAGACCGCGGTAGCAAGCAGGTCATTGACAACGCAGCTGATTCGAATCAGCCGTGAACGACGCGAAAACATTCCGGTCATCAGCCTCGCGCTGGTGGGGAACTCCTAGCATACGACAAATCTGCCAGGGACGATATTAGAACAGGGAGACCGCAGTGCTTTTCGGTTCGGGGGGGACACCAGCGACTCCTCTTGGCAACGGTTGCCACCCCGGAATGCCTCAAATTCACGCATTAGGCCTGTTGCCGCAGAGACATAACGCAGATAAAGCCCGATAAGATGTGCGGGATGGTGATCAGAACCCGAGTCTCCCTAAACACGATTACTACCTTCCGTCCCGTTTATGTCTAGCTCCGACGAAGCGGCCAGCGGTCCGCCCACATCGGCAATTTCATAAAACAACTGCTCGTACTGATCCACGATGCGCTCCCAGGAATACAATTCCGCCGCACGAGCCTGGGCTTTTGCGGCCAGCGACTGTCGCAGCTGAGGGTCGCTGATAAGCTTCTGCATCACCGCTGCCAGCTCTCCCATCGCGGGCCGGAAGGGCACGCCGCAATCGCCCACGGCCTCGCGATTTTCCTTGGTGTCCAGGTAAAGCAGTGTGTTGCCGGCTGCCATTGCTTCCACCAGCGACGGATGAATGCCGCCCACTTCAAATGCGGAGACAAAAAGGCCGGCATTGTTCTGCAACTCCCAGTAGCGGGGGCCATAAACCGAGCCCACGAACTGAACTTGCGGGCCGGCTATCGCCCTCAGGCTCTCGACATACGCCGGTGTGTAGCGATTGTCACCGACCACTACCAGGGGCCAATCTGTTTTCAGCTCCCCATAGGCGCGGATCACCAGTTCCGGGTTGTTCTCCGGTTCCAGCCGGCAGACGTAGAGGATGTACTGCCGCTGCTGCACATCGAAGTCGTGCTCATGCCAGGGAATCTTGGGCAGCTCGGGTACCTCGGCGCCGTAGGCGATCATGCTCGAATCCTTGCCGTAGCGTTGCAGGTAGTAGTCGTGGATGGCGACGGCATCGGTGAGCAAGCGAGTGGGGGTGAAGGCGGAAAAGAACTCGCACAGCAGCAGATACTGGCGCGCCAGCCAGCGCCATTTTTTGCGCTTCCGGTCCAGCCCGTCCACGTGCAAAACCGTAGGTTTGCCAAACAGGCGCGGGATCCAGGCCAGCGGACTGTTGCCCACATTGCACAAGAGCACCACATCAGCATCCCCAAAACCCACATGAAACACGGAGAGAAAGGTGTTGAAGATGGTGTCGAAATGCTTGCGGGAAATTGTCGGCAGGATCACGCGTCTGATGCCGGAACGCACCTTGTCGTCCGGGCGGGTGAACGGGCGCCGGCAATAAACCGTGACCCGATGACCGCGCTCGGCCAGTCGGTTAGCCAGTTGCTCGGCTAATGTCTCAAAACCGCCGTAGCGGGCGGGGATACCACGGGTGCCGAGAATGGCGATGTTCATCGAATTACCGGTACCTTTTCCGGCCGCGCGATTGGCGAATAGTGCCCTCTATTGTACCGGTTTCGGCGCGGGGCAAGCTATGACAACTTCGCGGCCTCGGGATGATGCTTTAGAATATGCGCACACTCTCGACCAAGGGGTAGCAGTGCCCAAGAACGCCGCAGCTGAACTTTATGGTGCTGAATACTACGCGGAACACCTGGGGCCGCTGCCCTATGACCGCAGCGAGCCCCATTGGCTGCGCTTTTTTGGCAACATTGCCGATAACATCATCCAGCAGCTTCAGCCCGGTCGCGTCTTTGACCTGGGGTGCGCCAAGGGTTTTCTGGTCGAGTGCTTGCACGACCGCGGCGTTGAAGCCTGGGGCTCCGACATTTCTGATTACGCCATTAGCGAGGTGCGCCCGGACCTGCGGCCGTTCTGCTTTGTCGCTTCCGCCGCAGATCCCATTCCCGGCCGCTACGACCTGGTTACCTGTATCGAGGTGCTGGAGCATCTTTGCGAGCAGGACGGCAAAGCCGCCATTCGGAACATGGCTGCCGCGGCGGACGCTGTGCTGTTTTCCTCCACCCCCAGCGACTTTACCGAGCCGACTCACATCAATGTCCAGCCGGTCTTCTACTGGCTGCGTTTGTTCCGCGAGTCCGGTTTTGCTCCCGACTCCAGCTTCGATGCCTCTTTTGTGTGCCCCCAAGCGCTGCTCCTGCGCCGGGCCGCACGGCCGGCGAGTGACGAAGAACTGTTTCAGGTCGCGCTGGCGCGCCACGTTGCCGTCGAAAGCGCGCCGTTGCGCCTGGAACTGGCACAAACCCGGGACAAGCTTGAGGGAGAGCGACGTTTGCGTATGCGCGCGGAACAACTGCTCGCCAACCGTGAGGAGGAACTCGCCGCCAAGGAAGCCACTCTCCACTCGGTCGTCAATAGCAAAGGTTGGCGCCTGCTTAACCGCTATCGCAACCTGAAGGGCGCAGCGCGGCGCAACTGGCTGGTTGGCCTGGCCCGCCGCGGCGCCGCCCGCAAGAAACGCTTCCTGATCGATCCTGTTGACTACCAGGTCTGGATCCGCAAGCACGAGCCGCAGGTATGGAATGCCGCCCGGATCGCCGCCGAGCTGCCCACACTTGCTTACGCGCCCACCATCAGCATCGTCATGCCGGTTTTCAACACCGCCCAGGAACACCTGGAGAAGGCCATCGAATCCGTGCGCCAGCAGTACTATGAAAACTGGGAGCTATGCATCTGTGATGACGCTAGCACTGCCCCGCACGTGCGGCCCATGCTCGAGGAATGGAGTCGCCGCGATTCGAGAATCAAGGTTAGTTTCAGTGAGCGTAATGGCGGCATCAGCGCCGCCAGCAATCAGGCCATCAAGCTGGCCGGCGGTGAATTCCTCGGCTTTCTCGACCATGATGACCAGCTCAGCCCCGCCGCCCTGTATGAAGTGATAAAGCTGCTGCAGGCGCATCCCGAAGCCGACGTCATCTACAGCGACGAAGATAAGCTGGAAGCCAACGGCCGCCGCAGCGATCCCTTCTTCAAACCTGATTGGTCGCCCGAGTACCTGTATTCCCTGAACTACGTCTGCCATTTCGGCGTTTACCGCAGGTCGCATGTGGATGCCGTGGCCGGTCTGCGTTCTGATTTCAATGGGAGCCAGGATTATGACCTGCTGTTGCGGATAGCGGAGCGCACCCAGAACATCTTCCACATCCCGGAAATCCTTTACCATTGGCGCAAAACGGCGGGCTCCACGGCGCTGGCGGCGCACTCCAAGAGTTACAGCACGGTCGCCGGTCAGCGCGCCATTGCCGAACATCTCCAGCGCCTCGGGGTCATGGCCAGCGTGGTGGAGGGTGATGCTCCCAACCGCTATCGTGTCCGCCCCGCGCTCAGCGGCGACCCGCTGGTCAGTGTCATCATTCCCACCCGCGACGGCGTGGAGGTGTTGCAACGCTGCATCCGCAGCATCGAGAAGCGCACCGACTATCCTAACTACGAGATATTGATCGTAGATAACGGCAGCAGCAAACCGGAAACCCTGAATTTTTTCGCTGCCCTGCGCCACCAGATGCTGCGTCTGGATGAGCCCTTCAATTACTCCCGCTTGAATAATTTCGGGGCGCGGCAGGCGAAGGGCGATTTCCTTCTCTTGCTTAACAATGATACCGAGGTGATCACCCCGGGCTGGATGCGGGCCATGCTGGAGCTCTGCCATTTGCCCGGGGTGGCCATCGCCGGCGCTAAGCTTTATTATCCGGACCACCGCATTCAGCACGCCGGCGTCATCCTCGGCATCAAGGGCGTGGCCGGCCATTCCCATAAATATTTTCCCGCCCGCAGCCGCGGCTACTTTGATTCCCTGGCCTGCATCCGAAATTACTCAGCTGTAACCGCAGCCTGCCTCATGGTTCGGCGCGATGCCTTCGAAGCGGTGGGCGGCTTCGATGAAGACTTGCGCGTCGCCTTCAACGACGTGGACTTCTGCCTGCGGGTGCGGGAGAAAGGCTATCGCATCGCTTGGACGCCCTATGCCGAGCTCTATCATTACGAATCCGCCTCCCGCGGCTTCGACCTGAACCCCCAGGAGATCGAATTCATGAAGTCCCGCTGGCGGGATATGTTGCTCAATGACCCGTTCTACAATCGTAACCTGACATTGAACGACGAGAATTACTCGCTTGCCATCTGAGATGCGGCCGGCTGAAACTGGGCGATCAGATGTGTTGGATGGCAGGAATGCCAGGCCCTTGAGGTTGGCCGATCAGTTTTTCGTAGTGCTCTACCGCGTTGTCCGGCGAATCATCGGCCACTAATTCGCCGTTATTCAGCACCAGCACCCGGTCGCAGAATTTCCGGATCTGGTCGGTATCGTGCGAAACCAGGATGATGGTTTTTCCTCCTTCCCGGAAGGCAGCGATGCGGTCGAAGCACTTGACTCGGAAAGCCGCGTCGCCCACCGCCAGAATCTCGTCCACCAGCAGAATATCGGGATCCACCGCCGTGGCCACTGAAAAGGCCAGGCGCATGTACATGCCCGACGAATACTGCTTGACCGGGGCATCGATGAACTCCCCGATTTCCGCAAATTCGATGATGCTTGGCTCCAGCCGCTGAACCTCCCGCTTGGAAAGCCCAAGCAGCAGCCCGTTGATCAGGATGTTCTCCCGGCCGGTCAACTCGTGGTGAAACCCCGCTCCCAGTTCGATCAGAGGGGCGGTGCTGCCGTTCACCTCCACCCGTCCGCTGCTGGCCCGGTACACTCCGGCAATGATCTTCAGGAGCGTGCTTTTGCCTGATCCGTTGCGACCAATGATCCCTAGGGTCATGCCGTGCGGCACTTGGAAGGAAATGCCCTTCAGCGCCAGGAAGTCGTGGTACGTGTTCCGCGGCTTGCGGCGATGGAAGTGGGCGAAAGCTTCGCGCAGCGTGTCCGGCCGCTCCCGGATCACGCGGAAGCGCTGCACCACGTCCTCGAAGCGTACGGCGGCGCTGCTCATCCCCATATTCTAGACGTAGTACACGAATACATCCTGGTAGCGGCGGAACAGGGCGAAGCCGATGGCCACTGCTGCCACCCCGCAGGCCAACGACATGGCGCTGGATTGTGCCGTTGGTAAGATTCCATAGTAAATGCTCAGCCGGAACCCGTTCAGTACGTACAACATCGGATTCAACCGGAACAGAAGGTGGTATTTCTTGGGTATGAAATCGAGTGAATAAATGATAGGCGAGCCATAGAACCAGGCGGAAAGCAGAATCTGCACGATGTGGCTGACGTCGCGAAAAAATACATTGATGGCTGCAAAGAAGAACGCGGTTCCCAGGGTAAAAAGGAAGAGTCCTGCCATGGGTATAGGCAAGTACACCCACGTCCAGTGCAGTGGAAAACGCAAGGCCACGATGATCAGTGCCAAAGGAATCAGCGAGAGCAGGAAGTTGATGATGTTGGCCACTACGGCGGCGATGGGAAATACTAATTGCGGCACCCGCACCTTTTTCAGCAGCTGCGCATTGCCCACCACCGATTCCACGGAATAAGACAGGGCCTGGGAGAAAAACGTCCAGGGCAGCAGCATGCTGAGCAGGAAAATGGCGTAGTGGTCAATGGAGAAGCGCATAAGGCTGCCAAAGACCAGGGTGAGAATGATCATCATCAGCAAGGGATTCAGCAGCGCCCAAAGGAAGCCCAGCACGGAGCGCTTGTAGCGCACCCGCAGCTCTTTTACTGCCAGCGCCCAGATGAGTTCCCGGTAACGGTAGGTGTCGCGGACCAGTTCAAACATGTGCAGACAGGTGCGTGGTTCGGGAGATAAGTATTGCTTATATCCGCCCCTGCTGTTGCTGTCAAACCAGGTTTTCTCACATGCGAAGTGTCGGCGTCGGGCTGCACGCCTGGGTTAGCCGATCCCTGGCTTCTTGTCCCGCCTCTTTACAAGTAATCCGTGTAGATGGCAGCTCTATCCGCTAAAATACCGGTCCGGCTCAGGTCAATGTAGAGCGTTCATGGGGAATTCCGGTAACGCCCATTGTTGCCCCCAGTCACTACCAGACGAAATGGAATACCTTAAGCCGATTCTTCTATCCGCAGGAGGTCGAAGCGGCAGCACGCAACTGATGGCGCTGCTGGGCACCGACTCCCGGGTAGCCTTCGATCGTGCTTTCCCCTACGAGAACCGCTACCTGACCTGCGCCGCAAAATTTGCTCTCCTGATGCAGCGCCCCGACCTGATGCAGTTCCTGCAGCCCCAGCAGCTGTTCGAACTCAATTACCTGGGCTTTGGCGGCTACCTGCCGGGCGCGGACTACGCGCCCGAGTTTTCCCCTCACGTCTACCTGCCCCGCGCCGACTCCGGCAGCTGGCTGCGCCACTTGTGGAGAAAGTTTACTGACGATATTCGCCGGCACAATCCGGGAGCTGTTTTTTACGCGGAGAAGGCACCCGTCTGGCTCCCGTCCTTTCTGCGCCCGCACCTCGACCAGTTTACGATTTACAACTTCCGCGACCCCCGGGATGTTTTCCTTTCCAGCAATGCCTTCATGAAAAAGAGGAGTGCCCTGGGATTTGCTCGTGTGGCTGGCGATACCGACCGCGATCATGCCCGCCATATCGCGCAGGCGTTCCTCAACTCATTTGACAATTATTTCGCTGACCGCGACCGTCCGGACACGCTCCTGGTGCGCTATGAAGACTTTGTTCGCGATCCCGAGCGCACGAGAGAGCAGATTGCCCGGTTCACCAGCGCCGACCTCAAGCCCGGCAATGGATATTTCAACCCAGGCCACGGCACGGCCGCGGACGCCGGCAAGTCGCTGGAACGCTGGAAGCGCGAGCCGATTTCTCCCGAAGCGCTTCACCTGATCGAAGGCATTCTGCAGAAGGAGATGGCCAGCCTGGGTTATCCGGTTTCTGAGCCGAACACTACCTCGGTGACAAACCTCTCCTTTGCGCCGGGAGGGCTCGAGCTGGCAAAAGTAGAGCATTCCTCCCAGGGCCTGCTGGAGCGAGACACCGATTTCGCCATCGTGCAGGTGCGGGGGCCCGATTTCCACCTGTTTCTGCCCACTGAACCCTTCGAGGCGGATCAGGTGAAGGAGATCTGGGCCAGCGTGCGCGAGGGCGCTGGAACCCTGTGCTCCCTTTACTGGCGCCGGCGCGATTCCCGGTTTGGTGAGAGCTCCGTGCTGCACGTGCCCTACACCCCCCGGGCATATTGGGAAATGCTGACTTTTCCGGTCGCGTCGCACCCG
>DATGIY010000168.1:0-3005 GCA_035295475.1 Terriglobales bacterium | reverse complement strand
AGCAGCCGCAGAACAAGCCCGCCTAGACACCAACATCGAGGAAACAGATGAAACAATTCCTGATTATTTTGCTGCTGGCGTCCAGCGCCTGGGCGGCCGACCTGCAAAAGCAGCTGGACAAGATGGCGACGAAGTTCCACGGGAAAGTCGGGCTTTACGCCATCAATCTCAAAACGGGCGACACGGTGGCGATCGACCCGGATACGCCGGTGGCCACCGCGTCGGTGATCAAGCTGCCCATTTTTGTGGAAATGTTTGCGGAAGTGGCGGCAGGGAAGCGCAGCCTGGAAGACACGCTGGTGCTGACCAAGGACAACCAGGTGGCGGGCTCCGGAATTTTGAGCGCCCTCCAGCCCGGGCTGCACCTCACGCTTTACGACACGGCCGTGCTCATGATGGATCTGAGCGACAACACCGCCACCAACATGATCATCGATCAGGTGGGAATTTCGGCGGTGAATAGACGGATCAAGGCCATGGGGCTGAAGGACACCTATCTCTACAAAAAGGTGTTCAAGCCGGCAGAGGGTCCCATGCCTGCGGATCAGCAGAAGTTCGGGCTGGGCAAGACCACGGCGCGGGAAATGGCAGAGATTATGGAGAGCATCGACGGTTGCGCCAACGGCGCCAAGCCTCCCGCGCATGCCCCCGCCAACTGGAATGGCATCAACGATGCCGGCCTATGCCGGCAGATGATCGAGATCATGCGCAACCAGCAATACCGGAACATGATCCCACATTACCTTGAAACAATCGATACCTCGGACGAGGGCTCGGCCATCGCCGACAAGGTGGGCGAACTGGATGATGTGCGCAACGATGTGGCTCTGGTGTATACCAAGGCGGGCCCGCTGGTCATATCCGCGTTCACTTATGACAACAAGGACCAGACGTGGATCGCGGAGAACGAGGCCGAGCTTCTGATCGCGCGCATGGCCAAGCTGATCGTAAATACCTGGTCGCCGCAGGGACTCGAGGCCCCCAAGGGACCTCCCAGCGGCAAACCGTGAGCAAGGCGAAACGCCGGCCTTGCGCCCGGGATCTTGGCTGCCGGCTCCCGCTTCGCTCGATTTCAGCTTGCCCAGAGCGACCGAGCAAAGCGAGGGAGTCGAATGGGCGCCAAAGCACTAGACCCTTCGACAAGCTCAGGGTTTCGGCTGGCGGCTCACGCCGCCAAAGCGCCTCAAGTCTATACTGGAGGCGTACGGGGGAGGTGTTTGTGCGCATTTTCACGTTTGTTTTGTTATGTGCGGCGCTAGGTTGGGCGCAGGCCAATCCGGCCACGCAGGCCGCCGGCACTGGGAGCTCGACAGCCGCGACGCCTAACTCTGAGCAGCGCACGAAGACGATCACCGTTCCCTCCGGCACCAAGATTCCATTGTCTTTGAAGCAGGCCATTTCGACCAAGAATGCGCGCCAGGGCGACCCGGTGTACGCAGAAACGGCGTTTCCGGTGGCTATCGGCGGGCACATGGTGATACCGGCGGGCACTTACGTGCAGGGCGTGATTGATCGTGTGCACCGGCCGGGGCGGGTCAAAGGCAAAGCCGAAATCCTGATGCACTTCACCAGCCTGGTGTTCCCCAATGGCTATACGGTGGTCATGCCGGCGGGCGTGGAAAATGTGCCCGGCGCTGAGCAGGAGAAAGTGAAAGACCAGGAAGGAACCATTCAGGGCGGGGGCAACAAAGGCGAGAAGGTGAAGACGGCGGCCGGCACTGCGGCTACCGGCGCCGTAATCGGGGCGGCCAGTAGCGGCACCGGCAAAGGCGCGCTGATTGGGGGCGGCATTGGCGGCGCGGCCGGACTGGCCATCGCCATGCTCAGCCGCGGGCCCGATGTGCGCCTGATGCCCGGCACCAGCCTGGAAATGATCATCCAGCGCCCGCTGACGCTTGACTCAGCGCGCGTGCATGCGCCCACAGAGTAGGCAGCGGAATCACCATCTAGTATCCTTAATTCCCGGCTGCAATCGCACGCCGTTTTTTCCCATTCTCATGGCCATACGGACCGTTTTTCTGATGACCGAGGAGTGCGGGCGCGGCGACCGCCAGGGCTGGTACGAGTTCGTGCGCGATTATGTCCCGCTGATCCGGCAACTAGTGGAGCAGTATTTCCCCATGCTGGCGCCGGAAATGGAAGCCCATGTCGCTGCGCTGCTGCAGCGCGCGCGCGCCAACCAGAACGAATGGTTCCGCAAGCTCTCATTCAGCAACGAGCGCGAATTCCTGATGTCGTTCCGCCAGCTGGTCTTCAGCTATGGGCGCGAAGTGGCGCGGGTTCCCGTGCCTCAGCTTTCGCTGGACCAGGTACGGGAGATCATGAAAGACCTGCCGGTTACCGAGCGCGAGATGCTGTGGCTGTTCATCCACGGCTACAGCGCGCAACAGATCGCGCCCATGATGCGGGATGCCACCGCCACCGCGGAGGAAGTCAAGCGGATCGCGGATGAGCGCCTGCACCAGTTGCTGCCTGCTACGACTCCCGACGCCTTCAGTATTTCCGCGCGAGTGCTGATGGAGGAGGCGGAAAAGGCGGGCTCGGAACAATGCGTCGCGCTGAAAACTTTCAACAACATCCTGAATGGCCAGATCAGCTGGCGGGAGCGCGAGCTGGCGGAAGAACACATTCGCGACTGCTTCTATTGCCTCGACCGCTTCACCGCGTTTCAGGAAATGATCCGCCTGCGTATGGACGCGAAGCCTCTACCCGAAGAGCAGATCGAGCCTCTCCTGGCCGATTTGCGCCTGCCTGCCGCCAAAGGCAAAGGTGTGCTGGCCCGCCTGTTCGCCAAGTGAGCAGCACCTCAGGGGCTAAAGCCCCCTGATTAGCTGGATCGCAGCGGCACGGCTGAAGCCGTGCCCTTCCGAACCAACTACCAGCTACCACCTACCTTCACCCGCGGTTATGCGCCCCTCGGAGCGGGCTGCGACTGCTGCTCCCATTTCCAATCCTTGAACTCCTGCCGCAGTTTGCTCTTCAACAGTTTGCCGGTGGAAGTGTGG
>DATGIY010000167.1:0-3096 GCA_035295475.1 Terriglobales bacterium | reverse complement strand
GCTGCGCATCTGGGATAAACCGGCTTCCGCATGCCTCTCCTCGCGCATTGAGTATGGCCGGCCCGTCACGCGAGAGGCCCTTGCCGCCGTGGAGCAGGGCGAAGAGGCCTTGCGTGCCCTCGGCTTCCGGCAGTTTCGCGTTCGTCATCATGGCCAGATCGTGCGCCTCGAGATTGCCACTGAGGAGCTGCCCCGGGCTCTTGACCCGCGTATGGCCGCCGAGTTTACCCAAATATTCAAACGTCTCGGATTCAGCTATGTGACCTTGGATCTGGAAGGCTTTCGCTCGGGATCTATGAACGCGCTGTTGACAGTGGAAGATCTACAGCGCCGCACCTGAAGAAGTGCGGGTTCTGGCCACGGCGGATGCAGTGTAAACGCCGTCGGGCTATCCCAGGGTGGCGGTCGAACTGGCATGCAGAGCCGGCACTTCTCATGAGATAATCTCGTTTATTCCTGTGTACAGGCGGTTATCAGTGCTTTTTGTGCGACGCGGCTTAATTGCCTTGCTCTTGTTGTGTCTCGGCTGCACGGCTCAGTCTGTCGATCAGGATGTCACCCGGCGTGTCGAGCGCCAGGTGCGCGCCTACTACAACATTCCCGCGGGAGTGCAGATCACGCTGGGGAACCGCCAACCCAGCGAGTTTCCTAATTACGACAAACTCAGTCTCACATTTAGCGAGGGCACGCACAAACAGACTCACGAATTCCTTATTTCCAAGGACGGCAACACGCTGGTTCGCTTCACCAAGTTTGACCTGACCAAGGACCCGTACGCCGAGATCATGAAGAAAATCGACGTCAATGGCCGTCCGGTGCGGGGCAATAAAGACGCCAAGGTGACCATCGTCAACTTCGATGATTTCGAGTGCCCCTTTTGCGCCCGGATGCACGAGACCATGTTCCCGGGCATTTTCGACCAGTACAAGGACAAGGTGCGCATCATTTACAAGGACTTTCCGCTCACGGAAATCCACCCCTGGGCCATGCATGCCGCCGTGGACGCCAACTGCCTGGGCGCGCAGAACGACGATGCCTACTGGGACTTCGCCGACTACGTCCACGCTCATCGCACAGAAATCAGCGGCGACCGACAGAGTTCGCTGGCGCAGCAATTCGCTAATCTCGACAATGTGGCATTGGATCAGGGCAAGAAACGCAACCTGGATTTGACTAAGCTGCTGGCTTGCGTAAAAGCGCAAAACACGGATGCCGTGCGCGCCTCCATGCACGAAGGCGACGCACTGGGGGTGAATGCCACGCCGGTGCTTTTCATCAACGGCCAGAAGTTGGACGGCGCCGTGCCTCCCGAGGAGTTGCGCGCCGCCATCGACCGCGCGTTACAGGACGCGGGCGTGCAGCCTCCCGCCAAGCCTGCTCCTGCCTCCCAGCAGCCTCCGCCGGCAACGCCCCCGAAGGCGGATAATTCGGGCCACCCGGGCAAGTAGGTTTATTGCAGTCGTGCGGGCCAGTCCAGCCGTTCGTTCCGCAGCAGCCAGGCCGAGTGATCAATCTCCGGGCGGAGAGCCTCGTGGGGAGGAAATTTGAAAATCAGCTCGTTATTTTCGCGCACGTGGTTGGCGGCCATCGCCGCCGCTGCCGTCCTGCTCGCTCTCGCGGCTTGCCAGAAGAAAAACATCAGTCCCGAAGTGATGGCCCGCGTCAATGGGCGCGAAATCACTCGCACGGAAGTGCAAAAATATTTCGATAATCAAACCGCGGGCGCGCCCCAGCCGCCCAGTGGGGAACAAGCCACCAGTCTGCGCCTCAGCATCCTGCGCCAGCTGATCGATGATGAAATCCTCATGCAGCGGGCGGAAAAACTGGGGCTGCTGGCCACCGACGAGGAGGTAAACCGCAGGCTGAACGAGGTCAAGGCTCCCTACACCCAGGAAGAATTTAAGAAGCGCTTGCAGGAGAAGAAAATCACGGAAGATGACTTCAAGCGCGACCTGCGCCGCAGCCTGACCGTCGACAAGGTACTCAATAAAGAGATTACTTCCAAGATCAACATCACCGATCAGGACATCACCAACTACTACAACGCGCACAAAGCCGAATTCAACCTCATCGAGCCGCAGTACCACCTGGCCCACATCCTGGTCACGAGTTCCCCTAACGCGCAGGTGCACAACCTGAAAAACGATAAAGCCCGCAACGACGCAGAAGCGCGCAAAAAAATTCAAATGTTATTGAATCGCCTCGACAGCGGCGAAGATTTCGCCACCCTGGCCATGAACTATTCCGAGGATCCCGAAACCGCCGGCAATGGCGGCGACCTCGGGTTTACCCCGGAATCGTCGCTGCGCGGCACCGATGCCGCCACCCGTGAGGCCATCGCCAAGCTCAAGCCCGGCCAGTACAGTGGCATTATTCCCGTGGTGAACCCGGCGACCCACCAGGCGTTCGGCTATCGCATTGTCAAATTGATTGCCAAGAAACCCGCGGGGCAGCGTCAGCTTGACGATCCCCGGGTGCAGCAGGCCATCCGCGAGCAGTTGCGCGACCGCCGCGAGCAACTGCTGAAGGCCGCGTTTTACGAAGTCATCCGTGATGAGGCTAAAGTGGAGAACTATTACGCCGAAAACATCCTGAACCAGGCGGCAAAATAGTGGGCTGAACCCAGGGCCGGGTATCACAGGGCAAACTACCGATCATTGCAACAGTGTTCGCTACTCCACGATGGCCAGCACGTCGCCGGCATTGACGGCGTCGCCCGTAGCGGCCAGGATCTTCTGCACCACGCCTTTTTTCGGTGATTTGAGTTCGTTCTGCATCTTCATCGCCTCCACCACCAGCACGCCTTGTCCAGCCTCAACCGGGGCCTTTTCGGCGACCAGTAATCGCACCACCTTGCCGGGCATAGGGGCCACCAATTTCTTCACCCCGCCCCCTGCGCCCGCGGCCTGGCGGCGGCTGCGCAGAGAGCGGGGATCTCGTACCTCGGCGGTGTAGCGGGCGCTCCCCACCCAGAAGTGCAGATCCAGCGGGGTCAGCTCCCGCTTCACTTCGTAAGCCGTCCCCTCAATCACGATGGAGAGCACGTTGGCGCGAGTCAGCACCGCGTCCAGTTGTATTTCCTGTCCGTTCAGCTGG
>DATGIY010000166.1:0-4160 GCA_035295475.1 Terriglobales bacterium | reverse complement strand
GCCACAGCCTGGTCAATTACGATGTTCTCACTTACGCCGGCAATCTTCTGAACCTCGAACGAGTGGCCTCCCACCCCGGTTACCGCTTTGTCCGCGGCAATATCTGCGATAGCGTCGCTGTGCGCGCCGCCATGGACGGGTGTGACGCCGTAGTGCATTTTGCCGCCGAATCCCATGTGGACCGCAGCATCTATGAGCCCGCTCCGATCATCGACACCAATGTTCGCGGCACGCTCGTTCTGCTGCAGGTGGCCCGCGATCTGAAGATCTCGCGCTTCCTCCACGTTTCCACAGACGAGGTCTACGGCGACATTCCTCCTGGGCGCGCCTCCGACGAGAGCTATCCCTTGCAGCCCAACAGCCCTTATTCGGCAAGCAAGGCCGCTTCCGACCTGTTGGTGCGATCTTTCGTTCGCACCTACAGCTTTCCCGGTATCATTACGCGCGCTTCCAATAACTACGGGCCGTACCAGTTTCCGGAAAAGTTCATTCCCCTCATGATTGCCAACGCGCTCGAGGATAAGCCGCTTCCCATCTACGGCGACGGGCTGCAGGAAAGGGACTGGCTTTACGTCGAGGACCACTGCCGCGCCTTGCTGGCTGTTCTGGAGCGCGGCCGCGACGGCGAAGTCTATAACATCGGTGCCGGCAACACCGAGCCCAACCTCGCTATGGTGCGGCGCATTCTGCGCGCCCTGGGCAAGCCGGAGAGCCTGATGACCCGTGTCGTGGACCGGCCCGGTCACGACCGCCGCTACGCCCTGGACTGTTCCAAAATTACTAACGAGCTGGGCTGGTCGCCCGCCATGATGCTCGACCAGGGAATTCAGCAAACCATCGCCTGGTACCGCGCCAATGTCGCCTGGCTGCAGCACGTGCGCACCGGCGACTATCAGCAGTATTACGACAAGTACTACACCCATCGCGAGAAATCACTGAAAACGGTTACGGCCTGAGCGCCGCCCGCGGGAGAACCTTGCAGGTAATCGAAACCAGAATCCCAGGCGTTGTTCTCATTAGCCCCCAGGTGCACGAGGATTCCCGCGGATTTTTCTTCGAAAGTTACCATCAGGGCCGGCTGGCGGAAGCCGGCATTCGCGAGGTTTTCGTGCAGGACAATCATTCCCGCTCCTGCCGCAACACGCTGCGCGGCCTGCACTACCAGTTGCATCATCCCCAGGCCAAGCTGTGCCGCGTGGTACAGGGCGAGGTGCTCGATGTGGCCGTCGATATCCGCTCAGGCTCGCCACATTTTGGACACTGGGTCAGCGCCAGGCTCTCCGCGGAGAACAAGCAGCAGATCCTCATCCCCCGCGGCTTTGCCCATGGCTTCGTGGTGCTGTCCGAAACTGCCGAGTTCCTCTACAAATGCACCGACTTCTACCATCCCGAGGACGAGCACGGAATTTTGTGGAGCGATCCCCGGCTTGGGATAGAGTGGGATGTACGCGACCCGACCCTCTCGGGCAAGGACAAGTCCTTCCCGTTTTTGAACAAGATCCCACGGGAACATTTGCCGGTCTACGAGGGCAAGTGAGTAGGTCAACCGGTTTAGGAATCACACCACGCCGCGCAAGCGGTTTGCGGAGCTTGCTGTGGGAAAACTGAGGGACACGCGCTGGCTGCTGGCAACCGGTTACCGCTACTTGCGGACGGGACGCCATGGGGCCGCTACCAATGACAAGGAGCGGGACGCCGCCCTGGCAGCGCTCATGCAGGTTTACCAGGCAAGACCGGACCTGCAGGAGGTCTACCCGGAAGCTGCGGGCGGCGATCTGGCTCGGCTGATCAACTGGGCCGCTGGTGTCGCTTACGGCAGGTGGAAGGATTCCTCGCACGGCATGCTGCGCCCCTACGCGGGCACATATCATATGTTGCCGAGTGTGCCGCCGGAGCAGGCGCCCGCGCCTTGGTCCACGGTAGCCAATACCTCACGTGCATCGGCTAACCCGCTTGCGGCTACATTGCGGGTCATGGAGGCAAGGGAGTCGGCTGACATCAGCAATCACCTGATGCTGCTTTCGCTGCTCATTCGGGAGTTCGATCTCAAGCAGATTGTAGAACTGGGCACTCGCGACGGTAATTCCACCATGGCGCTGCTGGAATCGGCTCGCGCCGTTGGCGGTCACGTGACCAGTGTAGATGTAGAACCCTGCCTGCACGCGCGGCGCAGAGTGGAGAATGCTGGTCTTCTGCAAACCTGGACGTTTATTCAGGCCAACGACATGGAACTGGAACCACCGCAGATCCCCGCCCGCATGGATTTCCTCTTCATTGACACCAGCCACCTTTACGCGCCTACCTTGGCCGAACTGAAGAAATATTCCGCCTACCTGCAGCCCGGCGCGTGGATCGCACTTCACGACTATGTTTCGTTTCCAGGGGTGAACCGCGCGGTGCAGGATTTTGTGCAATTGGAGGGCGGCAAATTCCGCTTTTATGCCTTCATGCACCAGAACGGGCTGGCTTTGCTGCGAAAACCTTTACGGGATTGAGCTGCCGGCCAGTTTTAGCTTGTCGCCACATCAGCTGAAACCCACCGCACCCAGATTCTGCGTGACTGCCCAGGGAGCCAATTTCCACGAGCATGTCCGGCTAGGTGACGTTTTGCCTGTGTACGAGCAGACGTGAATGAGGGCTTAGCCGGCCGGATCAGCGATATGGGCAAGGTTCAACTGGACAGAGCTCTTAGCTTCAGTATCTTGTTTGTCCTCCTGCCGCGTGCTGGGCTTTTCCAGAATCGCGATGAGTGAAAGTGGCGGAAAAGGAATCCAGCTCTCCAGTCTCCTGAACAGCGGCACCATGAGGTTCAGCGTCTTGATCTGCAGCAATCCGAAGTTGGTGCGACGCAGCATCTTCCCATTCAGCCACCATGCGGGCGAGCCCGCGCGATTGAAATGCAGGATCTTATCTACGCGGAACCCCACGCCCTCGGCGAGGCTCGCTAGCTGTTCGCTGCTGTAGCGGCGGAAATGACCTAGTACGCGGTCGAGCGAGCCATACAAGGCCTGGCCTTGCGGCACCAGAACGATGGCCCGGCCCCCTTCCTGCAGGGCGCCCCAGATGTTCTGCAGTGCCTGGCGGTCGTCTTCCACATGTTCCAGCACGTTGAGGCAGATAACCGTGTCAAATCTATGGCCCGTAGGGAAGGATTCTCCCGCGGTGAGGTCCACGTGTGAGGAGCGCAGGTAAGGGCGCGTGTCCTCCAGTTTGCGCAGCTCGTGCAAATAATGAGAGTTGATGTCGGAAGCCCAATAGAGCGAGCGCGGCGCCAGATTGAGGGTTAGATTGCCGATTCCCGCGCCGATCTCCAGCACCTCCTCTCCCACGTACGGCCGGATCGTATCTGCCATCCAGCGGGTGAAGCGAGGAGCCCGCCGCAAGCGAGCCAGGATTTCGCTTCCATACTGGTCCTCGGTGTAAACGTTGTCGGAAAGCGCGAAACGCACGATAGCCGCCAGCGCGAGAAAACCATCTTTCCAAGTGATCTTCTTTCCTTCCGCATAGGTGCGGCCGGAATAGCTGATGGGCACTTCGAAAACCCGTGCGTTGCGCTTGGCCAGCTTCAGCGTTAGCTCAGGCTCGATGCGAAAGTCACGGCTTTCGATGGGGATGCTGCGCAGCAGGCTGGTGCGGACCATCTTGTAGCAGGTCTCCATGTCGGAAAGGTTCAGGTCTGAGGCCAGATCGCAAATGAAGGTCAGCAGATGATTTCCCAGCGAGTGGCGAAACAGCAGCACGCGCTTGAACTGTCCGGAAAGAAAGCGGGAGCCATAGACTGCATCCGCATCCTGCTCGGCAAATAGAGGAAGCATCTTCAGAAGATCTTTAGGATGATATTCAAGGTCGGCATCGTGAATGACGGTGAGCTCGCACTCCGCATACTTCAGCGCGGTGCGGATGGCGCCGCCTTTGCCCTGGTTCTTTTCGTGACGAACGAAGATCCACTGCATTCGTCCACGACTCTCGTCTCCGGCAAGCGATTCCTTAAATTCCTGGAGGACGGCGGGGGTCTGATCCGTGGAACAGTCGTCTACGATAATGACCTGGACCCGCTCCAGCAGAGGGGTCTGCGCCAGGACCTTCAGTCGCTCGAGGCTGGCCGCTACCAGATGGCGCTCGTTGTAGACGGGTACCAGCACCGAAAGACTTGTCACCTT
>DATGIY010000165.1:0-4222 GCA_035295475.1 Terriglobales bacterium | reverse complement strand
CGGACGAGTTCAAATGTGAGCCCAAATCCAAGGGCATTGTCACAGTCCGCAAGAAAAAGCCCAAAGAGCTGGCGGTAATCACGGAGTGCTGCACCGGCTGCGCCGGCTCGCCCGCTTGCGTGGAATACTGTCCGGTGGAAGACTGCATGTTCTGGGTGCCCGATGAGGACCACCCGCCCTTCGGCCGTATCCAAGTAGACCCGCTGCTGTGTATCGGCTGCAAGAAATGCACCAGCAAGGGGCCAGATGGCAGCTTCCTCGACGGCTGCCCTTGGGACGCCATCGTGATGGTGGACACCACGGAAGTCGAAAAAGAAGTCGGCGTGATGACCTACTGAGAAATTGCCGATTGGTGATTGGGCGATTGACGATTGCCGATCACCCGCTTCGGTGCCCTACATTCGGCCCAGCACGCGCCAGCTCTGCTTCTGGGGAACAGATTGCCCTGGATTTGGACTTGGCATCTAATAATCAGCGCGCAGAAATCGCGACCACCGCGACAGCCGCGCGGGCCAGCCTCCGCCATGCCTCCAGCCGTGGACAAACCGGGTACGGTACTCTTGGCCTCAATTATTGTGCTGATTGTGGTTTTTCTGATGGCAGGTTTCTGGCTGCGCGATCACAAGACGGCGTCCACGCCCAAGGCAACGCCGATCTCGAACCAGTGATGCCGGATGTCCAATCAGCGGCTTTGACTTCTCTGCCTTATGGCGTGCTCGGTGAGAATCGCCTGCTGGCGAATGCGGTCGGGAAGGTCGGGCTGTTCTCGCTCATAAGGGAGAATTAAGGGCAAGTCGTCGGGAGTGCCAATCACGTAGAGAGCGCGTAGAGCTTCCCAAACCTGGTCTTCGCCGGGATCGATCACCGCCAATTGCGCGCCGCTGGCGACCTGCCTCCCCCGAGGCACATCAACCGTCCGCACTCGTCCGGTTATGGGAGAACGCGCTTCCAGCGCCTGACCGCCACTCTGAAGTTTGGCGACCAGGCCGCCGCGGCGCACGGCCGTGCCCGGCTTAGCCGTATCGGTGATCTTGCCTGAGGCGGGAGCGACGATATTGGCGGGCTGCAGCAGTTCAAGGATTTGGGGCTTTCCGCTGGCATCGCCAAAACGAACCAGCGCCAGTGCCGCATTGCCACGCACCATCAGCTCCGGGTCGTGCAGCATCTTTAACAATGCCTGGTGAAACTCGGGCACGGATGTGTCCTGGCCCATGGCCCAGGCATCAGTGTTGCGAATCTCTATCGAGGGGTAGTCAGCCAGCGCCACCATGTCGGGATAATATTTCTTCGCGACCGGATCGTGCCGCGACATGCGGTCGGAGAGTTGCACTAGCGCGTGCTGGATGTGCCGCGGCTTGTTGACATCGTGCAGGTACTCATTCAGTTTGGCATCGGAGAGTTGACGTCCGAACCAGGTGCTCCACCAGAACAGGAAGGGCATGAGCACGATCAGCCAGGCAATGCCGAAGAACAGTAAGCGGGTACGAAGCGGCATGCGCTGCCGGCGGGCGCGCGGCGAAGGTTGGCCGGGAGCGTCTTCAGAAGTGGTCGGGGGTGGCACGGAGGGAGGTTGGCCGGTCATGGAAAACGTCTAAGCCTGTTGGGCCTCTTCCTGCACATCGGCGTCGAGGACGCGCTCCTGTTCCAGGTAATGCGAAACGGCGTACTGGGCCATCAACGGCGTTGCCAGGCGGATTTCCGCGCCTCGCCACTCGCCTTTGCCATGGGGAGCATCCTGCGGATGCCGGCAGGGGCCGCTGCTGCCAAATTGGGGACCGAACGCGGCGCTCTGCATCTCCTCGAAATGGCGCAGCTGACGCCAGGCTTCGTCCCCGCGGGTACCCGAAATATCGATTTTCAGCCGTACGACGGACATGGCATCGACTCCTGAAATCATACACCACGACGGCGCGAATTCCGCCCCGGTTCACCCCTGCCCATAGCATCAAATTCGCGGCCGCCGGCGCCTGGAGACCGCCATGAGACGGTCAACAACCTTCGACGAATTTTTCTTTGCTGATGTTGGCGGGTCTAGCGCGGCAGGGAAGTGAGTTGGTGGGGGGCGTATAGCTGATAGAGCATGACGTAGATCACCACCCCGGTAACGGAAACATACAACCAGGCCGCGAAGGTCCAGCGTGCGATCGCGCGATGGCGGTCGAAACGTCCGCGCAGTGCCCGAGCCAGCGTAATGATGATCAAGGGCACGATGATGGCGGCCAGGATGGTATGCGTGGTCAGAATGGAAAAATATATCGGCCGGACTAAACCGTGTCCCTGAAATCGGATAATGCCGGCGTGCGCATGGTACAAGAGATAACAAGCCAGGAAAAGACAGGAGGCGACCACCGCGGCGATCATGCAGGCGCGATGGGCGGCCACGTGGCCGCGCTTGATCAGCCCCCGCCCGGTGACGATCAGCACCGCGCTGGTGCCATTCAGCGTGGCGTTGATCGCGGGAAAGGTGCTGTAGTCGAGCATCGAGTTAAAGTGACGTAATTACGTCTCCACTGCCAGCCTTATTTTCGTAACACGTTCATGCTGCCGGCTTCGTGGTTCGGCGATTGGCCATCAAAAATGCCAGGCCAAACATGGCCGCGGTGAACAATCCCAGGATCAGCAGTGATGTGCTTACAGAAAAATCCAGCGAACTAGTCCCGGGATAGAGTAAGCCTCGCAGGGCCTCCACGCCGTAGGTAAGGGGATTGATCCGCATCAGCCAGCGCAGCCATCCCGACGCCCCAGAAAGAGGAAACAGAGCGCCCGACAACAACCACAAGGGGATCAAGAACAGATTGATAATGGCGTGAAAGGCCTGGGTGGAGTCCATGGGCCAGGCGATGGCGAAGCCCAACGCGGTCAGCGAAAACGATACCAGGAACACGGTCAAAATCAGGAGCCCCACCTGGGCGGGCGCGAAGTGTACGCCGATCGCCGGCGCGAACACCAGAAAGATCAATCCCTGGGCGGCGGCCAAAGTGGAGCCACCCAGTACTTTTCCCAATACGATGGCGGATCGCCGTACCGGCGCGACCAAGACGGAGAGCAGAAAGCCTTCCCGCCGATCCTCGATTACCGACATCATGGTAAAGATCGAGGTAAAGAGCACGATCATGATCAGGGCGCCGGGATAAAAATACTCCAGGTAATGCTGCCCGCCGGTAGAACTGCCGGCGTTGAACGAAGTTCCGAAGCCCGACCCGATCACTACCCAAAACAGCAGGGGGGAAAGAATCACGCCCACCACTCGCGTGCGCTGGCGGTAGAAGCGCACGATTTCGCGCCACCATAAGGACATGGCAGGGAGCAGGCCCAGGGTGCGAGCCTGGGGAGGAGCGTGAAGAACTGTACTTTGAGTAGCCACTAATTGCCTTTCTCTGTGCCGGCGGCTGCCTGCGCGGCTTTCAGCGCCGGAGCAGCACCTTTGTCTGGCTTCGCACCGGCGTAGCGCCGCACACAAGCCGCGACGTTGGCAAAGAAAATTCCTCCAATTGCCAACAGGATCAAGCTCATGAACAATCCATCCACGGTAAACAGCAGACCATTGAGGTACAAGCCGGCGACAGCCAGCAGCGGCAATATCCCCCCTAACAATGAAATGACCAGCCAAACGATTGCGAGCATTTCCCCCCCTTGGCGACCTGTGACTTGTTCTCCCTTCACCAGCCTTCAGTGCCTATGGTCCTTTTCTTTCGCCGTTTCTCCGCTAGCTTCCGTCCAGAAGCGATGTCCCGTGCGATGGATAAACACGTCTTCCAGCGTTGGTTTACTGACGGAAACAGACTGAATTTCCCCCGGAAAGGCCTCGACCACATCGGTTAGGAAGCGATGCCCGTTTTCGCGTTCGATGCGCACCTTTCCGGCGAGCACGGCAGCTTCCACGGGGAAACGAGCGCCAATGCGCTGGGCCAGCGACTCAGGGTTGTCGGCTTCGAGCAGAATGACATCACCGCCGATCTCGTGCTTCAGTTCCGCAGGCGTGCCCAGAGCCACGACTTTGCCCTGGTTTAGAATAGCCAGCCGGTCGCAACGTTCAGCCTCCTCCATCAGGTGTGTGGTCACGATTACCGTGACGTGTTCTTCGTCGCGGAGAATGCGCAAATACTGCCACAAGTCACGGCGGGCTCCGGGGTCAAGCCCGGTTGTGGGCTCGTCCAGCAGCAGGACGGAGGGATGATGCAGCAGGCCCTTCGCCAGTTCCACCCGGCGCTGCATGCCCCCG
>DATGIY010000164.1:0-3248 GCA_035295475.1 Terriglobales bacterium | reverse complement strand
GTGGACCGCGAACGCGCGCGGCGCGAATCGCCCTATGGGGACACCGTTGCCCATGGTTTTCTGACTCTGGCTCAGCTAAGCCGCTTCTTTGCGCAGGCCATCGACGTGCAGGATGCGGCGATGTCGGTGAACTATGGATTGAATCGCGTCCGTTTTCCTGCTCCCGTGATCTCCGGCTTGAAAATTCGGGCGCGCTTTCGGCTGAAAAGTATGCGCGACGTCGTGGGCGGAGTGGAAGCACTTCTTGTGGCTGCGATCGAAGGGGAGCAAATGGAGAAGCCGGTCTGCGTAGCGGAGTGGGTTGTCCGCTTCTATGTCCGCAGCCAAACGAAAGCAAAAGAGAGGACGGCCTGATGAGTGCCTTAGTTGAATTCGCGCAGCATGGCGAGATTGCCGTTATCACCATCAATAATCCGCCGGTGAACGCGCTCAGCCCCGGTGTTCCGGAAGGCATTGTGGACGCGATTGACCGCGTGGAAAAAACCGACGAGATCAAGGCTTGTGTGGTGATAGGAGCGGGATCGACCTTTATTGCCGGCGCCGACATCAAGGAGTTCGTGAAAATAACCTCCGGGCAAAGCAAAGGGGATTTCCTGCTGCCCCTGTTCCCGCGCCTGGAAAACTGCCGCAAGCCCATCGTGATGGCCATCCATGGCGCCGCGTTCGGAGGCGGCCTGGAAGTGGCGATGGCTGGGCACTACCGGGTTGCCGCCCGCAATGCGCAACTGGGACAGCCCGAGGTCAAACTCGGCATCATCCCCGGCGCGGGGGGTACCCAGCGTTTGCCGCGCCTGGCGGGAGTCGCAAAAGCAGTTGAGATGTGCGCCGGGGGGAATCCGATCAAGGCGGAGGAGGCGCGGCAGTGCGGCATCATCGACCGCATCATTGACGGCGATCTGCTGGCTGGTGCGCTGGCCTTGGCGCGCGAAGTCGCTGCGCAGCCCTTGCCCAAAGCGAGCCAGCGGCAGGACAGGCTGGGTACGCCGCAAGAAAATGCCAGCATCTTCGCGGCGGCACGCGATAACGTTCGTACCCGACAGCGCGGTCTGACGGCGCCGCTGGTTGCCATTGATGCGGTGGAAGCTGCCACCCGGCTTCCCTTTGAAGAAGGCTGGGCGCTGGAACGCAAGCTGTTTCAGGAGTGCCTGTTCTCCGAGCAGTCCAAGGCGCTGGTCCATATCTTCCTGGCTGAGCGCGAAGTTGCCAAAATTCCCGATGTCCCCAAAGACACCCCAACTCTGCCCGTGAAAACGGTTGCGGTGGTGGGCGCCGGGACCATGGGCGGGGGAATTGCCATGGTCTTCGCCAACGCCGGATTTCCGGTTCTGCTGCAGGACGCAGACCAGGCGGCGCTGGACCGCGGGCTGGCTATTATTCAAAAAAACTATGCGACCTCGGTGAAACGTGGACGGCTGACGCAAGAATTTTTCGACTCCCGCCTGAAGCTGATTCAGCCAACCCTGGGCTATCAGGGCTTTGCTGCCGTGGATATGGTCGTGGAGGCGGTCTTCGAAAGCATGGCCGTCAAGAAACAGGTTTTCGAACAGCTGGACAAAATCTGCAAGCCGGGTGCGATCCTGGCCAGCAACACATCAAGCCTAAATATCGACGAGATCGCTTCGGTGACTTCGCGGCCGCAGGCTGTAATCGGAACGCACTTCTTCAGCCCGGCCAATGTTATGCGTCTTCTGGAAATTGTGCGCGGCAAGGCCACAAGCACGGGCGTCATCGCCACCTGCATGCAGCTGGCGAAAAAAGTGGGCAAAGTTGGCGTGCTGGTGGGGAATTGCCGCGGCTTCGTAGGCAATCGCATGTTTCACCCCTACATGCGGGAAGCCATGTTCTTGGTGGAAGAAGGCGCGGCGGTGGAAACCGTGGATAAAACCCTTTACGACTTCGGCATGGCCATGGGCCCTCTGGCCACCGGCGACCTGTCAGGACTCGATGTAGGTTGGCGTATCCGCAAGGAGTACCGTCACCTGGAGAAACCGGGCGTGCGCCAGCCAATAGCCGCAGATCAATTGTGCGAGATGGGTCGCTATGGGCAGAAGACAGGAGCCGGCTGGTACAGGTATGACGAGAATCGGCGCGCGCAAATTGACCCGGAGGTCGCAAGCCTGGTGCGCCAGTGGGCCTCGGAAGCGGGCATTCCCCAGCGGACGATCGCGGCCCAGGAAATTCTAGAGCGCTGCCTTTATGCCCTGGTCAACGAAGGCGCGCGCATTCTCGAGGAAGGTTACGCGCTGCGCGCCGGCGATATCGACATCATCTACGTGAATGGCTATGGCTTCCCCGCCTATCGTGGCGGGCCGATGTGGTACGCCGATACGGTAGGGCTGGATAAGGTCCACCAACGCATCTGCGATTTCCACCGCCAGCACGGCGAGCACTGGGAGCCGGCTCCGCTGCTGAAGCGGCTGGCAGAAGAAGGCGGCAAGTTCGCCGACTTCCGCGTTCCACGCGGGGTTGCAGCCTAGGCCGGAAGGAGGTCTCCATGCAATTGCAAGGCAAAGTGGCTGTGGTTACTGGCGGGGCGAATGGGATCGGCCGGGCCTTGTGCCGGCGCTTCGCCGCCGAAGGGGCCAAAGCCATTGTGGTGGCCGATATTCAAGGTGAGGGCGCCGCCCAGGTCGCCAAAGAGATTGGCGGAAAAGCTATCCAGGCCAACGTCGCGTGCGAGCCCGAAGTGGTTCGGCTGGTTCAGCAGGTGCTGGACGAGTTCGGCGTCATCGACCTGTTTTGCTCCAACGCCGGCATCGGTGTGCAGGGCGGGGTTGAGGCGGCGGACAACGAGTGGCAGCGCAGCTGGGAGGTCAATGTTATGGCGCACGTCTACGCGGCGCGGGCCGTGTTGCCGCACATGCTGGCGCGCCGTGAAGGATATCTGCTGCAAACCGTCTCCGCCGCCGGACTGCTCACTCAACTTGGTTCCGCGCCCTATGCGGTTACCAAGCACGCAGCCTTGGGACTGGCGGAATGGATTTCGATTACCCATGGAGACCAGGGCATCAAAGTGTCGGCATTGTGCCCGCAAGGCGTGCGCACCGAGATGCTGCGTCGCGCGGAGTTCGGCGGCGGCGCATTTCTCATGGAAACGGCCCTGGAACCCGAACAGGTGGCGGATGAAGTGGTGAAGGGCTTGGCGGAAGAGCGCTTTCTCATCCTGCCGCATCCGGAAGTGGCCGAATTTTTCCGCCGAAAAGCAACCGACTATGAACGCTGGCTGCGGGGCATGCGCCGCCTGCAGG
>DATGIY010000163.1:0-17281 GCA_035295475.1 Terriglobales bacterium | reverse complement strand
TCCTCCGGCGTTCTCCAGGCAGTTGTGTCTCTTCATACCAGAGTTAGACGAACGGCAGCCATAAAGGAAATCGCACGCGCGCTGGTCGGCGCGGGGCCCTGGAGAGCTGCTGGCGCCCCGCGGGAAGACTCGGGCGGCATTGCGTGCGACTGCGCTCACAACCTGTATTGGAATCCGGGTGCTTGCGCATTCTCGCCGGGTCAGCTAGAAATTCAAAACAGGATTCGTCACCGACGAAATGCCCGGAGAGTGGTAAAAAGAAAAAAGCACTCCGCCGGAAGCGGCCCATCCCTCGCAAATATTCATCAGCGCGTAGTTTCCCAGTTTGGGAATAATCGCCGTGATGGCGGCGCCTACGTCAAGCTCGAGGATCAGGGAATCGTTATGGGAAAGAACATTCAAAAAGTCGCAGTCTTAGGCGCGGGGACCATGGGCTCCCGCATCGCTGCCCACCTGGCCAATGCCGGCGTTCCCTGCCTGTTGCTGGACATGGTGGCGCCGGAGCAAGCGCAACCTCGTAACCGCATCGCCGAACTGGGACTGGAAGGGGCGCGGAAGTCGAAACCTGCGGCCTTCTTTGAGCCCGGATTAGCGCGGCTGATCAGCACGGGAAATTTTGAAGACGATTTGAGCCGCCTGGCGAGCGTGGACTGGATCATCGAGGCGGTGGTGGAAGATCTGGAGATCAAGCGCGGCCTGCTGCGTAAAGTCGAGGCGGCGCGCCGTCCCGGCACCATCATCACCACCAACACCAGCGGCTTGCCGGTGAGCAAGATTGCGGAGGGCTTTTCCGAAGACTTTCGCCGCCACTGGTTTGGCACGCACTTTTTCAATCCGCCCCGCTACATGCGCCTGCTGGAGATCATTCCCACGGCGCAGACGGACGCAGCCGCGCTGGAGGCGATCAGCCATTTTTGCGATGTGCGCCTGGGCAAAGGCATTGTCTTGAGCAAGGACACACCTAACTTCATCGCCAACCGCATTGGAACGTTTTCCGCTCTCAATGTAATGCGAATCATGCAAGAGATGGACCTCAGCATCGAACAGGTGGACGCGCTGACCGGGCCGGCGCTGGGCTGGCCGAAGTCGGCGACGTTCCGCACCGCTGATCTGGTAGGTCTGGACGTGCTGGCCCACGTGGTCAGCAATTTCAAGCAGAACGTGCGCGATGAGCGCTCCGACCTGCAAACGCCGCAATTCGTGCAAGTCATGCTGGAGCGGCGCTGGCTGGGGGACAAGACCGGCGGCGGCTTCTACAAGAAAGTAGGCAAGGGCGAGAAGGCAGAACGAATGGGACTCGATTGGCGCACGCTGGAGTACCGGCCGCGGCAGAAGGCCAGTTTTCCGGCTTTGGAAATGGCGCGCAATGTGGAGGACACCGGAGAGAGGCTGCGCCTGCTGATGGGCCTGGACGGCTCCGGTCCGCGCAAAGGCGACAAGGTAGCGGAGTTTTACTGGACCGCGCTGGGCGATTTGTGGAATTACTCCGCCAACCGTATCGGAGAGATTTCCGATTCCCTCGCCGACATCGATCGCGCCATGCGCCTGGGCTTCAACTGGGAGATGGGCCCCTTCGAACTGTGGGATGCCGCCGGCGTGGAGCAAACGGTGGAGCGTATGAGGAAGCAGGGCCAGCCGGTGTCGGCCAATGTCGAACGCCTGCTCAATTCGGGCAAGAAATCCTGGTACGGCGAGGACCGCGAGGCGCCCTCCGGGCGCGACTACTTCGAAGTCTCTTCCCAGAGCCGGCGCCCGGTACCGCTGCCCAGCGGGGTCATTCTGCTGCCCGCCATCAAGAAATCCTGCCACGTGGTGAAGAAGAACGCGGGCGCCTCTTTGGTGGATGTGGGCGACGGCGTGGGCTGCATCGAGTTCCATTCCAAGATGAACGCGCTCGGCGCCGACATCGTGCAGATGATCACGCAAACGCTGGGCGTGCCGGGCCGGCCGGATTCGGGTGCGCTGGGGGCGAACTTCGAAGCGTTCGTTATCACCAATGACGCGCAGAACTTCTCCGTGGGCGCCAACGTGATGCTGCTGCTCATGTCCATCCAGGACGACGACTGGGATGAAATTGATATGGCCATCCGCCAGTTCCAGGGCATGACGCAGGCGATCAAGTTCTCGCCCAAGCCGGTAGTGGTGGCGCCGTTCGGCATGACGCTGGGCGGGGGTTGCGAAATTTCGCTGCACGCGCCGGTGCGTCAACCGCACGCCGAGCTATACATGGGCCTGGTCGAGGTGGGGGTTGGCCTGCTGCCCGGCGGCGGCGGCTGCAAGGAAATGTTGTTGCGCGCTCTGGATAGCGCGGAGGGAGTGCGCCCCGGCGGACGCGGGGAATCGGTCGAGATGGTCGAGGCCATGAAGCGCGCCTTTGAAATCATCGCCATGGCCAAGGTTTCGACATCGGCGGAGGAAGCGCGCGGCCTGGGTTTCCTCAGCGAAGGCGACGAGGTCACCATGAACCGGGAGCGCGTGCTGGCCGATGCCAAGCAGCGTGCCCTCGATCTGGCGCGAGCCGGGTACAAAGCCCCGGTGCCGCGGACAGATATTGCCGCGCCGGGGGAAAGCATTCTTGCCACCCTGAAGCTGGGCGTACATCTAATGCGGCAGGGTGAATACATCAGCGATCACGAGGTGAAGATCGCCACCAAGGTGGCGGAGGTGATTTGCGGGGGCGCGGTTTCGCCGGGCACGCCGGTCAGCGAACAGTATCTGCTCGACCTGGAGCGAGAGGCTTTCAAGTCGCTTTGCGGCGAGCGCAAGACGCAGGAGCGGATCCAGTACACGCTGAAGACGGGAAAAACGCTAAGAAATTAATGGGTTAACGGCTTCTGCCCAGCTATATCAATAGCTTTTCATGTAGCTATGTGATGAGCTACAATGCTAGCTCGGAGGTGGCTGAAAATGGCCTACGTTGAGCCAGCAAGGGTGGTAGCTCCTCGAAGCTCAATTCGAGCAGTTGATGTTCTGTACAACACCGGGCCAGGTGGGTGGGCGGTCGCGAGGCTGAACTGGGAAAACGAGGAGCGGCTTGGGATTCGCTGGAATGGAGCTGAAGGACCGGGCGTTGGCAATCCTCAGTCCCGCGCGGTTCCGACGTGGTTCGTGCTCCCCGATGAGTTGACGGCAGTGGTTCTGCAGCGTGTGGAGGAGTTGAGCTTGGCCCAGCAGGGAGGGTTATTGGAGAGGTATCGGGAAATGGCTGGAGATGCGGAGCGCGAGGCAGAAGCTCGAGCCTGGTCCGAAGGATTGATCTCAGATGGCGGCGATCAGGAGAGGTGAAGTGTGGTGGGTGTCTTTCGATCCATCGCTGGGAGGCGAAATTCGCAAGACGCGTCCCGCCGTGGTGGTAAGTAATAGCGCGGCTAACCTGGCACTCAATCGTGTGGTGGTCATTCCTTTGACGAGCAACACCCAAAGAGTCTATCCCGGTGAAGCTCTGGTTTCCATTGATGAGCGTCAGTCGAAAGCCATGGCCGACCAAATCATGACCGCGGACAAACAACGTCTGCGTGAGCGCATCGGGATGCTTTCTCTCAATGACATGCGGGCCGTGGAAAATGCAATTCTCTTGCACTTAGGGATCCGCCGGTAATTTTCATGACTTACTTGTAGGGACGAGAGATCGTAGCGGCGCACGCGGGATTCTTCACAGGCTAAAGCCTGTTCAGAATGACGCTGTAAATGTTAAGAAGTGAGCCGTCTGTGAAAGGACGTTGTTGGTGAAAGGGGTTGTTATGGGGGAAGTGGTGATTGCAAGTTCAGTACGCACGGCGGTAGGCAAGGCATTTAAAGGCACGCTGCGCAGCACGAGGCCGGATGAACTGGCGGCGGTGGCCATCGCGGGCGCGCTGGAACGTGTGCCGCAACTGGATCGCAAGGAAATCGAGGACGTGGTCCTGGGCTGCGCCATGCCGGAAGCGGAACAGGGCATGAACGTGGCGCGCATCGCTTCCCTGCGAGCCGGGCTGCCGGTGGAAGTTTCGGCCATGACCATCAACCGCTTTTGTTCCTCGGGGCTGCAAGCCATCGCCATGTCGGCCGAGCGCATCATGGCGGGCGGCGCGGAAGTGATCGTGGCCGGAGGAGCGGAATCCATGACCATGATTCCCATGGGCGGACACAAGGTTTCCCCCAACCCGTGGCTCGTGGACCACTATCCGGATGCCTACTTATCTATGGGCCTGACCGCTGAACGCCTGGCCAAGCGCTTTGGCATTACCCGCGAGCAGGCGGACGAATTTTCCCTGCGCAGTCACAAGAACGCGATCGCTGCCATGCAAGCAGGCAGATTTGACGACGAGATTGTGCCGGTGCCGGTGAGCTTTACCACTCCTAACGGCTCTAAGCCAAAGCGCATGGAAGTTAACTTCAAAGTTGACGAGGGTCCGCGGGCCGACACCTCGATAGAAGTCCTGGCTTCGCTGAAACCGGCATTTCACGCCAAGGGAACGGTCACCGCCGGCAACTCCTCGCAGATGTCGGACGGGGCGGCGGCCGCCGTGGTCATGTCGGCAGAGCGCGCGCGGGCGCTGGGCATCAAGCCGCTGGCGCGCTACATCTCGTTTGCCACCGCGGGTTACAAACCGGAGGAAATGGGGGTGGGCCCGGTGTACGCCATTCCCAAGGCGCTGAAGATGGCCGGCCTGCAGCTCTCGCAAATTGACCTGATCGAACTGAATGAGGCGTTTGCCGCGCAGTCGCTGGCGGTAATCAAGGAAGCGGGGCTGGACCTGGCGCGGGTAAACGTCAATGGCGGCGCGATCGCGCTGGGGCATCCGCTGGGCTGCACCGGGGCCAAGCTGACAGCCAGCATCATCCGCGAACTGAAACGGCGCAACGCCCGCTACGGACTGGTCACCATGTGCGTGGGCGGGGGCATGGGCGCGGCGGGGATATTCGAGAATCTTTCTTAACGAGGCTTTCACCACAAAGGATACGAAGGGCACCATCCTTTGTGTTTCTCTTGTGGTGACAAAAAGAGGAGTTTATGGCAACGACATCGGCGATACCTAAAACGAAGATAGCGGGCGGCAGCTTTTTGCTCGAAGAGCGCCGGCCGGACGAGGTTTTCACTCCGGAAGATTTCAGCGACCAGCATCAACTGATCGCGCAGACGGCAGACGATTTCGCGACCAAGGAAGTCCTGCCGGTGGCTGACCGACTGGAACACAAAGAGTGGGCGCTCACCCGCGAATTGTTGAAGAAGACGGCGGAGCTAGGGCTCACCTCGGTGGACATTCCCGAGGAGTACGGCGGAGCCGAGATGGACAAAGTCAGCTCGTGCATTCTGGCCGACCACATGGCCAAGTATGCCGGGTTCGCGGTGAGCTGGGGCGGGCACACCGGCATCGGCACGCTGCCCATCGTGTTTTTCGGGACGGAGGGGCAGAAGAAGAAGTATCTGCCCAAGCTGGCGACGGCGGAAATGATCGGGGCGTACGCGCTTTCCGAATCCTCGGCCGGATCGGACGCGCTCAATTGCCGCGCCCGAGCGCAGCTGGCTCCCGATGGCAAGCACTACGTGCTCAACGGCGAGAAAATGTGGATCACCAACGCGGGTTTCGCCGATCTGTTTACCGTCTTTGCCAAAGTGGACGGAGAGAAGTTCACGGCGTTCCTGGTGGAGCGCGGGTTCCCCGGCTTTTCCATCGGCGCCGAAGAGCACAAGATGGGAATTCGCGGGTCGTCCACCTGCCCGCTGATCTTGAACGACTGCCGGGTACCGGTGGAAAACGTGCTGGGCGAGGTCGGCAAAGGGCACGTGATCGCGTTCAATATTCTGAACATCGGGCGCTACAAGCTGGGCGCCATGTGCGTGGGCGGATCGCGAACTTCGCTCGACCATGCCATCGGCTACGCCAGGCAGCGCAAGGCGTTCGGCAAGTCCATCGCCGAATTCGGGCTGATTCAGGAAAAACTCGCGGATATGGCCACGGAAGTCTTCGTGGGCGAGGCCATCGTCTATCGCACCGTGGGCATGATGGATGTGGCGCTGGGCGCGGTAGATAAGGCGGGCGCCAACGCCATCGGAGACGTTCGCAAGGCGATCGAGGAGTACGCGGTGGAGTGCTCCATCCTGAAGGTGTGGGGCTCGGAGATGCTGGACCACGTGGTTGACGAGGTAGTGCAGATCTATGGCGGCTACGGCTTCGTGGAGGAGTACCCGGCGGAGCGCGCTTACCGGGATGCGCGGGTGAACCGCATTTTCGAAGGCACGAACGAGATCAACCGGCTGATTATTACCGGCTGGCTGCTGAAGCGCGCGATGAGCGGGCAATTGCCGCTGCTGCCGGCCATCAAGAAACTGATGGACGAAGTGCTGGCCGGGCCCACTCAGGGCGACGGCTTCGAGGGAACGCTGGCGGCCGAGCACAGCCTGGTAAGCAATGCCAAGAAGCTGGCGCTGTTCGCCGCGGGCGTGGCTTCGCAAAAGTATATGCAGGCGCTGGTGGATCAGCAGGAGATCATGGGCGCGCTGGCGGACATGATCATGGAAGTGTATGCCATGGAGTCGGCGCTGCTGCGGGCGCAAAAGATGCTGGAGCGCAATGGCGAAGCCGGGGCGGCGCTGGCCGTGGCGATGGCGCAGGTGTATCTCGCGCGGGGAATGGAAAAGCTGGAAGCGGCGGCCCGCAAGGTGATTGCGGCGGTGGCGGAAGGCGACATGCTGCGCACACAACTGGCGATTCTGCGGCGCCTGGGCAAGCATGAAGCCGTGAACACCATCGCGTTGCGGCGTCAAATTGCGAGCCGCATTGTCGAGGCCGGAAAGTACGTAACGGCGTAGCGCAGAGTTGAAGCGCTGCTTCACCGCTTCGATTAACATAACGGTTGAACTGTGCGGTGTTAAGTTCGCCGTCGGAATTGCCAAGTCCGACCTCTTTCTTGGATAATCGTGCCTCATTGCAGAGGAGAGAATCATGCGGAAAACATGGATTGCGGTGGTGGCCGTCGTGGTTGTCGCGGTCGCGGTTTGGGCGCAAAAAGATAAGAGCAAGCGTCCCAGCCCGCCGGCCAGTGCCAAGTGCGAGTTTGCCGGCGGCCGAGGCATCAACGTGGATTACAGCAGCCCGCGCATGAAGGGCCGCAAGATCTATGGCGGCCTGGTGCCATACGGGGAAGTGTGGCGCACCGGCGCTAACGAAGCCACGACCTTCGATACCACTGTGAATGTCGACATCGATGGGACGACCATTCCCGCCGGGCATTACACCTTGTTCACGATTCCGGCGGAGGGGACGTGGAAGCTGGTCATCAGCAAAAAAACAGGCGAGTGGGGAATTCCCTACCCGGGGACGCAATATGACTTGGCGCGGCTGGATATGAAAACTCAGGCGCTGCCCTCGGATGTGGAGGACTTCACCATCGGATTTCAGAAGAAGGACGCCCACACCTGCGTCATGAATATCGATTGGGAGAAGACGCGCGCGTACGTGGATATCACGGAAAAGAAATAGCTTTTAACCACAGAGGACGCAGAGAACTTCAATTCTCCTGGACTCTGTTCATGCCCAGAAGGTTCGCCCTCGCTGCGCACGGCGCATTGCCCCAAGGACTCAAATTCCTTTGTGAACTTTGCGTCCTCTGTCGTTGATTAAGAATTGGGTTTCCAGCGCAGCACCGGTTTGCGGGCGGCGGCCACCTCATCCAAGCGGGAGACGCGGGTGCTGTGCGGAGCTTCCAGCACCATGTCCGGCACGTTCGCGCACTCCTCCGCGATGGACTTCATCGCGTCCACGAACAAATCCAGCTCTTCCTTGGACTCGCTCTCGGTGGGCTCGATCATCATGGCGCCGGGCACAATCAAGGGGAAAGAAACCGTATAGGGGTGAAAGCCGTAGTCGATCAGGCGCTTGGCAATGTCGCCGGTGCGCACGCCCTTTTTGGACTGCATGCGATCGCTGAAAACAACTTCGTGCATGGTCGGGGTTGGATAGGGCAGATCGTATACGCCTTCCAGCCCCTTGCGAATGTAATTAGCGTTAAGGACGGCATCTTCGGTGGTCTGACGCAGGCCATCGGGGCCGTTGGCCATGATGTAAGCCAAAGCGCGGATGTGCATGCCAAAGTTGCCGTAAAAGGCGCGCACGCGGCCGATGGATTGCGGGCGGTCATAGTCGAAGCCCAGGGTGCCGTCGGCTTTGCTCACAATCACCGGGACAGGCAGGAACGGCTCCAGAAAATTCTTGCATGCCACCGGCCCTGATCCCGGCCCACCGCCGCCATGCGGGGTGGAAAATGTCTTGTGCAGGTTCAGGTGCATGACGTCCACGCCGAAATCCCCCGGACGCACCTTGCCCACCAGCGCATTCATGTTGGCGCCATCCATGTAGAGCAGGCCGCCTTTGCCGTGCAGGATATCGGCAATTTTGTGAATCTCCTGCTCAAATACGCCCAGGGTGTTGGGATTCGTGAGCATGAGAGCGGCAACGTCTTCGTTCATCTGCGCCGCGAGGGCGGCCACATCCACCATGCCGGCGGAATTGGATTTCAAATTCTCGACGGCGTAGCCGGCCATGGCGGCGGTGGCGGGATTGGTGCCGTGCGCGGAATCAGGAATCAGGATTTTCTTGCGCGGATTCCCCTGCTTCTGCAGGTACGCCCGGACCAGCAGAATGCCGGTCAACTCGCCGTGCGCCCCGGCCGCGGGCTGCAGCGTGATGGCCTGCATGCCGGTAATCTCCAGCAGGCAATCGCTCAGTGTCCGCAGAATGCGCAACGCGCCCTGGGAAATCCGCTCCGGCTGGTAGGGATGGCCATTGGCGAGACCATCAAAGCGGGAAACCGCTTCGTTAACCCGCGGATTGTATTTCATGGTGCAGGAGCCCAGCGGGTACATGCCCAGGTCAATGGCGTAATTCCAGGTGGAAAGGCGAGTGAAATGGCGGATGATTTCGATCTCGCTGACCTCCGGCATGTGCCCCAAATCCCGGCGTTCTGCCGCTCCCAGCAACTCGGAGGCATCCACTTCGGGCACGTCCAGCGGAGGCAGTTTCCAGGCGGCCTTGCCGGGCGAGGACTTTTCAAAGATCACGCCTTCGTTCTGATTGACGTGGCGGGCAGCCTTCTTCACGCCGCTCATCGCACCACCTCCGGTTCCGGCTCAGGGCGGCGCCGGCCCGCGGTTTGCGCGCGCGCCAGCGTGGCTGCCACCGCGTCGATGGAGGCGCGCGCCGTGGTTTCGGTGCAGCACCACAGCGCGGCATTGCCCAGCTCGGGATAGAACTTCTTCAGGGGAAAACCGCCGACAATGTTCTCTTCCAGCAACCGGCTATTGATCACGTAAGGGTTTTCCGTGGTCTGCAAGACAAACTCGTGGAACCGCGGCGCGCCCTCGAAGAGGACGCGGCCATGGCGGCCGAAATGCTCGCGGGCGTAGGCGGCCTTGGCCAGGTTCTGCCTGGCCAGTGCCTTCAGGCCTTCGCGACCGTACACGGTCATGAAGACGTTGGCCATGAGCGCGATCAGGGCCTGGTTGGTGCAGATGTTGGAAGTCGCCCTTTCCCGCCGGATGTGCTGCTCGCGGGTAGCAAGCGTCAGCACGTAGCCGCGTTTGCCGTGCTTATCGCGGGTCTCGCCCACCAGCCGGCCGGGCATCTGGCGAACATATTTTTCGCGGGTGGCAATCACGCCGGCATAAGGTCCGCCGAATCCCAGCGGTACGCCAAAGGATTGCGCCTCCATGGCTACGATGTCCGCCTCCGCGGGAGGCTTCACGATGCCCAGTGAAACCGCCTCGGCGATGGCCAGCACCAGCAGGGCGCCGCGGCTGTGCGCCAGATCCGCCAGAGCGGGAACATCTTCGATGGTGCCGAAGAAGTTGGGCGACTGCACCAGCAGGCAAGCGCAATCCTGGCCCACAACCCTGTCCAGTTCCTCCATGTCCACTCGACCGTTGGCGCCGAATGCTACCGTGGTCAGAGGCATGTCCTGATGCTGGCCGTAGGTAACCAGCACCTCGCGATATTCGGGGTGGACACTGCGGGCGATTACCACACGCCGCCGGCCGCTGACCCGCATGGCCATCATGACGGCTTCGGCGGCCGCGGTGGAGCCGTCGTACATGGAGGCGTTAGCCACCTCCATGCCCGTGAGCTCGCAGATCATGGTCTGGAACTCGAAAATGGACTGCAGCGTGCCTTGCGAGATCTCCGCCTGGTAAGGCGTGTACGCGGTCAGAAACTCGCCGCGCGAAATGATGGTATCGATAATGACCGGGCGGTAGTGGTGATAAGCCCCGGCCCCCAGAAAGCTGGGCAGCCCCTTGCCGTTTTCGTGCGAACACTTCTGAAACCATTCCAGGATTTCCGGCTCTGATTTCTGAGCGGGCAGGCGCAGCTCACGATTCAGCCGATACTCGGCGGGGATGGAGGCGAACAGGTCGTCGATGGAACGCGCTTCCAGAGCGCGCAGCATCGCTTCCCGGTCCGCCGGCGATTTAGGAAGATAGCGCATGGGTTAATTGAGTAATTGAGTAATTTGGTAATTGGGTAATTGAAAATCTTGCGCGGGCACCGAAGCACAAGACAGCAAAGCGCTTTACAAATTACTCAATTACCAAATTACCCGATTCCTCAATTCTAGTGCGTTTCTTCGGCCACGAATTTTTCGTAGTCATCGGCCGAAAGCAGCGCATTCAACTCCTTCGGATCTTTCAGTTTGAGTTTGATCATCCAGGCGCCATGGGCGTCGGAGTTCACTTTCTCCGGAGCCGTGGCCAGTTCCTGGTTCACTTCCGTGACCGTGCCGGAGGCGGGCGCATACAGATCAGACACCGCCTTCACCGATTCCACGGTGCCGAAGCTCTTGCCGGCAGTAAGTTCGGCGCCCACCTTGGGAAGCTCGACGAAAACGATATCTCCGAGGGATTCCTGGGCATAATTGGTGATCCCCACGGTGGCATTGCCTCCGTCAGGTTTGATCCACTCATGTTCCTTGGTGTACTTGAAATCCTTGGGATAGGCCATGCGATCTCCGCGAATGTGCCGCCCCTATGGGGCTAGATTCTTTTCCTCTTTGCCTCTGGTACTCGAACGTTGGTAGAGACGTTGCTCGCAACGTCTCCAAACTCCCGACCCGGGAGACGCAACCAGTTACGTCTCTACCGCTACGTTTTCCTGGGTCGGCGGTAAAACGGCGTGGGCACCACCTTCGCTCCCACTCCCTGCCCCCGAATTTCAACCTTCAACAGCGTATCCAGCTCGGCCAGCCGGGGCGGCACATAGGCCAGCGCTATGTTATTCTTGAGAAACGGCGCATAAGAGCCGCTGGTCACGTAGCCAACCTCCCGCCCAGCTTCGTCCTGGACCTTGTAGCCGTCGCGGGCGATGCCACGCTCCACCATCTCCAGCCCAACCAGGGTACGCTTCACCCCTTCTGGCCGGGCTCGCTCCAGCGCCGCGCGCCCGACAAAATCGCCCTTCTCCATCTTACAGAAACGGTCCAGCCCCGCTTCCCAGACGTTGACGGTGTCGGAAATTTCATGACCGTAAAGGGGAAGCTTGCCCTCCAGCCGCAGGGTATTGCGCGCCCCCAGGCCACAAGGGAGGGCCTGAAATTCCTGGCCCGCTTCGAGCACCTGGTTCCAAACGCGAGCGCTGGTGGCTTCGTCGGCCGGCACGTAGATCTCGAAACCGTCTTCGGCGGTGTAGCCAGTACGAGCGATCAGAATGTCCTTGAGCCCACAGACCGTGCCATGGGTAAACCAATAGAACTTCACCCCGGCCAAGTCGGCATCGGTGAGCTTTTGCAGCAACTCCTGGGCGCGTGGCCCCTGAATGGCGATCTGGGTGAAGTCGTCGCTCAGATTCTCCGCCGTGCAGTTGAAGCCGCGCACATTGTCGCGCACCCAATTGAAGTCTTTTTCGCGGGTGCCGGCGTTGATCACCAGCAGGAATTCACGCTCCCCCAGGCGATGCACAATCACGTCGTCCACGAACGTGCCCTGGGGATAAAGCAGGGCGGAGTACTGGGCCTGCCCAATGGCCAGGCGGGAAGCGTCGTTCATGGTGATGTGCTGGGTGGCCTCGAGGGCCTGAGGGCCGGCAACGCGGATATCGCCCATATGGCTGACGTCGAAGACCCCGACCCGCGTGCGTACGGCCAGATGTTCGGCAATCAACCCGCCTGTGGCCGGGTACTCCACCGGCATGTCCCAGCCGTTGAACTCCACCATCTTCGCGCCCATCCGGCGGTGCACGGCATTCAGGGCGGTTTTGCGTACCGCAGAAGTGGTTTCGACACTAGAGGACAAAGGCGGAATTCCTCGCTGAGTTCTGCCCCGGGGGTAGGTGGAACTTGTTACGGTAACACGACCGGGAAGCAGTTGTCAGTGGCCAGTTGCCAGTTGTCAGTGCTCAGCTTCGGAGTAGCACTTACATCAGAAAAACCGGCCCTGTCCAATTCTGCCCGGGCCATGGCTGACGGGTTGGCCTGGAGCGGGGCGCGAAGCACTTCGGTAATTACCCGGAAACGGCCGCCGGGCGATAGATTAGCGCCATGGAAAGCACCCGGTTTCAGTGCGTGATGTGCGACAAGGACGAAAAGGAGTGCTCCTGCGACCGCTACTGCAGTATCTGTTTCAGCGCGGACGATGCGCGCCTGTGCCAGGATGGCTGCTATTACTGCCGCATTTGCCGGGAAGCCTGCGACTACCAGGCGCAGGACTAACAAACCAGTTTCAGGTTTCGAGTTTCAAGTTTCGGTCGCAATCCGATTCACCTGGAAACTTGAAACTCGAAACTGGAAACTTCAAATCACCACCGTTTCCCGATACTCCCCAAATACCTTCCGCAGGGCATCCGCGATTTCCCCCACCGTGGCCAAGGCTTCCACGGCAGCAACGATCTGCGGCATAAGATTTTCGCCGGCGCGTGCCGCCGCTTCCACCCGTCCCAGCGCAGTCTGACAAGCCTGAGGATTACGGCGGGCGCGGAGAGCTCGCAACCGTTCCACCTGCTTACGCTCTAGCCCCTCATCCACGCGGAACAGCGGTACGGAGTGCTCATCGTCACTGGCAAAGCGGTTGACGCCCACGACTACCGATTCCAGGCGGTCTACCGCCTGCTGGAATTCATAGGCCGCGTTTTGAATTTCCTGCTGCACATAGCCGCGTTCGATGGCGCGCAGCATCCCGCCCATGGCGTCAATCTTTTCCAGATACCCATCAGCCCGGCTTTCGATTTCGTTGGTCAGCGATTCCAGGTAATACGAACCCGCCACCGGATCGATGGTCTGGCATACGCCTGATTCGTAGGCAAGGATCTGCTGCGTGCGCAAGGCAATGCGCGCGGCCTCTTCCGTGGGCAGGGCCAGGGCTTCATCGAAGGAATTGGTATGCAGCGACTGTGTGCCGCCCAGGACCGCGGCCAGGTCCTGCAAGGCGGTGCGCACGATGTTGTTCTCGGGCTGCTGCGCGGTCAAGGTGGAACCGGCGGTTTGCGTATGGAAGCGCAGCATCCAGGACCGAGGATTGGAAGCATGGAAGTGCTCGCGCATAATGCGCGCCCACATGCGCCGCGCGGCGCGGAACTTGGCGACTTCTTCCAGAAAATTATTGTGGCAGGCGAAGAAGAACGAGAGCCGCGGGGCAAAGCGGTCCACGTCCAGCCCGGCATCGATCGCCGCCTGCACGTAGGTGATGCCGTTGGCCAGGGTAAACGCGACTTCCTGCACCGCGGTGCATCCGGCCTCGCGCATGTGGTAACCGGAAATGGAAATCGTGTTCCACTCCGGCACCTGCTCATTGCAGTAGGCGAACAGGTCGGTAACGATACGCATCGCTTCCCGCGGGGGATAAATGTAGGTGCCGCGGGCGATGTACTCCTTGAGAATGTCGTTCTGCACCGTTCCGGAGAGCCGGCGGGCACTCACCCCATGCCGCTTGGCAACGGCCACGTACAGAGCCAGCAGAATGGATGCCGTGGCGTTGATGGTCATGGAGGTGGAGATGGCGCCCAAGTCGATGTCCTGGAAAAGCCTCTCCATGTCCTCGATGGAATCGATGGCAACGCCTACCTTGCCCACTTCCCCGGAGGCCAGGGGGTGGTCGGAATCAAGGCCGATCTGGGTGGGCAGATCAAACGCTACCGACAGGCCGGTCGTGCCCTGGGACAGCAGGTACTTGTAACGTTTGTTGGATTCTTCGGCATCGCCCATGCCGGCGTACTGGCGCATGGTCCAGAGGCGGCCGCGGTACATGGTGGGCTGGACGCCGCGCGTAAAGGGATACTGGCCGGGGTAGCCGACTTCGCGTTCCTGGTCAAAGCCCGGCAGGTCGGCGGGCGTGTAAAGAGGATGAACACCGATGTGAGAAGAGGTTTCCTGGCCGTCGCCCGGCAACTGCTTCTCGACGGGGAGGGAACTTTCGCTGGCTTCCTGCTCCACGCCGGAGCCGGATTTCATATTCTCGGCCATGTCCACCCCCGCTCAGGGTTTCTTGCGCACGCGCCAGAAGGAGCTTACTCCAAAATAGACAAACAGCAGCATAAAAGCGGCAGCCAGCAGCAGGCGCGCTCCGCTGACCTTGCCGGCCTGGTACTTAGGATACTCGTCGGCCAGAGCCACGCCGCCCAGAAGCGCCAGAGCCAGAAAGAAGAAGCCGGTCACCTGCAGCCACAGCAGGCCCAGTACGCGGCTGAAATGGGAAAGCGTGATGCGGCTGGCGCGGCCTATCGCCGAAAGACGACGGCTGCGGCCGGCCTGGCGCGCCGCCACCCGAGTTGCTACCCGGGCTACCAGGCCGATCTTGCGCGCTGTGGAAATCCCTGCCGACTGTCCCACTAGCGCATTTTATCAGCCCCCGGCCCGGGTTTTAGGCCGCGCCGCGAAACTCCAGACCCCTGCCTGGCATCGAATGATAAGAGGAGCGCTCCCTTCCCGGGTGAGGTCAGGGGCGCGACCGGGGGCAGTGTGGATCAACAACTGAAGAAATTGATCAAAGAGCTGGGCGATGCGATCAGCGAGTCGCTCACCGAATCGGAACAGATCGCTGACGTCATTTCCCGTATCAAGGCGGGAGGGTACGACATCTTCCTGGTTCTGGAGGCTACCATCGGCTTCAACAAGCCCGACGAAAAGCCGGCGCGCCGCCGCCCGACCATCACGGCCCGCACCCGAGTGCCCGAATTCAAATTGAACTCCCAGGACATGAAATTCCTCAAATCGCTGAAGATCAGCGCCGATGACGCCGCTTAGCCGGGACTGGTTGCGCTCCGGCCCATTTACGTTCCCCTGGTTGTGCTAGCATCTAAGGTTTGCGCGGTCAGGCCTGAAGTTGCTGCCGCCTGAGCGCCGTTTCAGCGGAGCCTCTATGAAGGACACCCTGGGAGTGCTGTTAGCCGGGGGAGCGGGAGAACGGCTTTATCCTTTGACGCGCGACCGCGCCAAACCCGCGGTCACCTTCGGCGGCATCTACCGCATCATCGATATTTCGCTTTCCAACTGCGTCAATTCCGACCTGCGCCGGGTTTACATTCTCACCCAGTACAAGGCGCTGTCATTGAACCGCCACATCCGTGAGGGCTGGAACATCCTGGCCCGCGAGATGGGCGAGTTCATCGAGATTCTGCCGCCCATGAAACGGGTCAGCGAGAACTGGTACATGGGGACGGCCGACGCGGTGTATCAGAACATCTACTCCATCGGCTCGGAACAGCCGCGGCATGTGCTCATTCTCGCCGGGGACCATATTTACAAAATGAATTATGGACTCATGCAGAAGCAGCATCGCGAGTCCGGCGCTGATGTCACCCTGGCGACTATCCTGATCGATCCCAGCGAGACCTACCGCTTTGGCGTGGTGGACGTGGACCGCGAAGGCCGCATCGTGGGCTTTCAGGAGAAGCCGCAGCGCACCGATATCCGCTCTCCTTACAATCCGCGCATGGTTTCCGGCTCCATGGGCGTCTATCTGTTCAATACCGACGTCCTCATTCCCGTGCTGCTCAAGGACGCGGAGGATCCCAACTCGTCGCACGATTTCGGGCACGACATCCTGCCGCGCATGGTGGACGACTACAAGGTTTATTCCTTTAACTTCATCGACGAGAACAAGAAGGAAGCCCTGTATTGGCGCGACGTGGGCACACTGGAGGCGTATTACGAGGCCAATATGGATGTGGCTTCGGTGTCGCCGGTGTTCAACCTGTACGACGAACACTGGCCGATTCGCACTCACCAGCGGCAGTATCCGCCGGCCAAGTTCGTTTTCGCCGAGCCCGGGCGTATGGGCAGCGCCATGGACTCGCTGGTCTCCGCCGGATGCATCGTTTCCGGGGGCATGGTGCGCAGCAGCGTGCTCTCTCCCGACGTGCGCATAAATTCCTACAGCGAGGTGGATTCCAGCATCCTGTTTTCGCACGTGAATGTGGGCCGGCACTGCCGCATCCGCCGCGCCATTATTGACCGCGATGTGCACATCCCGGAAGGCACGGTCATCGGCTACGACACCGAAGCCGACCGCCAGCGCTATTTCGTGACCGACAGCGGCATCACCGTCGTGACTCGCGACTACTCCCTGTTCGAAAACCCGGTCACGGTGGATTACTTTACGTCGGAGTAGTTTGTGTGGGGACAGCCGCCCCCGGCTGTCCGGGCGAGCGCAGCTCGCCTCCTGCAACATCGAGGCCGCAATACGACCGCCCAAACTGGCACGCGGCTCGCACTCCATGTTAGGCTCAATTCTTTTCCGCACATGATCCGTTCTTACAAGGGCAAGACGCCGCAGGTACCGGCAACGGCATTTGTGGACGATTCCGCGCAGCTCATCGGCGATGTAGTGCTGGGCGAGCACGCCAGCGTGTGGATGAACACGGTGCTGCGCGGCGACGTGCACTCCATTCGCGTGGGCACTAACACCAACATCCAGGACTGCAGCGTGCTGCACGGCATGCTGGGACAGTACCCGGTCATCCTGGGCGACTGGGTCACTGTGGGACATTCGGTGACGTTGCATGGCTGTGTCATCGAAGACCGCTGCCTGATTGGCATGGGCTGCATCATCCTTAACGGAGCGCGTATCGGCACAGGGTCGATTATTGCCGCCGGCACGCTAATCCCCGAGCGCACCGTGGTTGAGCCGCACTCCTTGTGGATGGGCTCGCCCGGCAAATTCCGCAAGCGGATCGACGATACGGAGAGCCAGGAATTGATTCTGCGCTATGCCCGGAATTACCTGGGGTATAAAGAGGAGTATTTGAAGGAAAAACCCTAGCATTCAGCAGTCAGCACTCAGCATTCAGCTAGCGTAGCGATTTATTCCAGCGCCACGTCATTC
>DATGIY010000162.1:0-18315 GCA_035295475.1 Terriglobales bacterium | reverse complement strand
AAATTCCTCCAGCAACGGCTGTGCGATGGCTTCATGATGTTCGACACCATACACGCGTGCAACAAAAGCAAGATGCTGTCGCACAGTGAGATAATCAAACAGGCGCGGCTCATCAGGAAAAAATGCAAGTGACTTTTTTGCGTTAATCGGATCGTTCAGCAGATCGTACCCTGCAATCCGTACGCTGCCCATGGTCGGCGGGATGATGCCACTGATACTGCGCAGCGTAGTAGTTTTTCCGGCGCCATTGGGACCGAGCAGGCCTACTACTTCGCCCTGCTCTATGTTGAGACAAACCCCATTGACGACGCGCCGGCCGCGATAGGACTTGCAGACTTCCTCGGTGGAGAGGGTATGCATTTACTTCGCCACTCGTGACTGTTGGATGGGAGGAGAAGCGGCGCTTTCCACGAAGACCGTATCATCGCGATTGTAGAAAGTCAACGAATCGCCCTGCACGGTGCCGCGTTCGGCATCGAAAATGCTAGGCGATCCGCCGGTCAGAACGTACTTGCCCTCCGCTGCCGTGTAGACCAGATGCTCGCCTTGACCGTGGCGCGTGGGCTGGGTCATGACCACGTGGCCGTCCGCCACAATGCGGTCCAACTGGCTGGCGCCGGGCTCGTTGGCCGGCGCCTTCCGGGCAGGCGTTGTCTGTCGCGGCAGCAGAAAGATCGTGGCGCGATCAGATGTCAACGTACCGTCAGCTGTTTTGGCCATCACCCCGCCCACGAAGTTCGCCTGCCTAATCTGGTCGCGATACGTAAGCTGATCGGAGGTCACGTTAACGGGAGTAACCCGCCCATTGACGTCGGTCTGAACAAACAGTGTGGCCACGCGATGGTCTGAATCACCTTGCGCCTGGACCGTGCGCTGGTTGCGATTAAAGGTGATGGTGGGCGCCTGTACCACGTTGCCATCCTGCCAAAGGCGCGCGGCACCCACATAAACGGCGATCCCGGTGTTGCGATTGGCGCTCATGGTAGCCGAGGTCACGTGAATGGGATCGGAGCCGGCCAGCATGGCGCCGGAGGGATCCGGCTTCAGATCGCTGTAGGTGGACTTGACGTGGCCTTGGGCGAAAGCTTGACCCGTGGGCCGGACCATGCGAATGCTATCGGCCGTCGTCGTGGTACCGCCGTCCACCACCCGGGGTGAGCCGGTAAGCAGCAGGTTGCCGTCGCCCGGATCATAAAACGCGTTCTGGGCCCAGCCCGCGCGCTTGGCCTCCGTGTACTGCACGTCTCCGGTCTGCACAATATTGCTGACTTGCCCGTCGGGAGCGAAAGCGACATCCAGAATGTGGCTGGTGCTTACGCGCTGCGGCAAGCCGGGCGTAAGGGAAACGATGCGCGCGTCGGGAGCGCCGTGCAGCGTCTTCATGCGGTTCTGCTCGGTGAAGGTGGCGTGGAAAGTTCGCGCCGTCACCGTGGTGTGGACCGGCCCGGCGGGTTTCGCCCGGGCCGTGCGGGTATGGGAGCCGGGCTGGCTCTGCGGGTTGTTGGCAGAAAGAATCACGATCCGCGCTCGGCCGGCGGTATCGGCATGATCCAGAGTGTTGCCCGGTTTAAGCACGAAATCGACGGCGTCAGCGTCCAGCGCCGTCTGCTGCGGCTGGCCGTCCGGCGAAGGGGCGCGATGCTGCACCATCTGCACCCGTCCGGCGGCGTGAATGAAGGTGAGAACGTTCTTGGGGCCAAAGCGCAGGTAGGCGCGGCGGGAGCGGGCTTCCGCCGGCTGTTGCCCCGTAGCCTGCACGTAGACTCCGCCCGAGAGCACTCCCGATTGCACCTGGTTGTGCGGCGCGATCTGAAAGTCGCCCTGGGCGGCCTGCAGGTGGGTGGGAGCGTCGCCGGTGGTATTGGCGCGCACATTGCCCACGGCCAGGAGGCGATCAGCGGTGTTGTCGTCACGCAAAAAGATAGTGCCCTGGTCCGCGGTAAAGTTTTCATCGCTGCGATTGACCTGCGGCTGGGCCAGCACGATCTGCCGCGGGATTTTGGTCATCACCGCGTGCGTGGCCACGATGTGCATGGCATCGTCGCCGCTGGTAGTAAGGTCGAATTGCGAACTCAGCGTCAAAGAATTGCTTTTGGCATCATAGGTGGCGCCTACGGCGGAGCCGCTGGCCTGCGGCATGGTGAAGCGCACCAAGGCCGGGGTAGCGGCGTTCCCCGTCTTCTGGTTGAAAGTCAGATTGCTGGTGTCCACGTGGACGGGATTCTTCACCACCAGCGGCGCAGCCTGATCAGGACCCGAGGGCCCCTGGGCGTTGCTCTCCAGGTCCATGTGGACTTCGCCGATGCCGATCACATTGCCTGACTTGGGATCATATTCAAACTGTTTGCCGTAGATCTGGTCGAAGCGGTTGGATTGCTTGCCATAGACCACGATCGTCACATCGTGCAGCAGGGCTCGGCCCCCGGCCTTGAACTGCACGGCGCGGGAAGCGCGCACCGTGAACAGGGTTCGCCCGCCTTCCGACTTGGAGAGCGAAAACCCTTGCGTGGTCTGCTGGATGGTGATGCCCAGGGGCTTGGGCTTTACCTGCACTACCTGGCTCGACTGCCAGCGCGCATAGAGGTAGAAGCAGGCAACCACCGCAACCAGGAAGATGGCGGCACCGGCGAACCAATAGCGCAACCGGACAATAGAGACGGGCATAATCAGCTAGATAGCCGGCTGGCCGGCGGGCTGTCTAGCTCCTTGGCTGGTCACCCCGGCTGGCAAGCCGGCATAAAGGCTGAACTTTTAACCTGTTAGATGCCAGTGTAGCAGGGGTGGGCGACGGCATTCAGGGACGGCCTACTTCAACGAGGCGAGGCCCGGACCCAAATCACGGACGAAAATAAGATTCGAGGTCGCCATGTGTTGGGGCGGGATATCGAACTCCAACCGGACTGAATTGTTCACTATTACGATGGCCCGGCCCGCTATCACATCTTGGTTGGGCTTCATCGGGCGGAAGGCGATTTGGATGTAATCCGCATTTCTCAGGATGCTGATTGGCTTTCCAATTACATCGCTAGTCGCATCCAGTTGGAATACACCATGGTATTTCACTCGGCCGTTACCTTGCTGTTTTGCAAAGCAATCCATCGAGGCAGTCACCATCACCGCGGCTTGGCCCTTTACAAATGCCAAGTACCCACCGCTATCCGCAAAATGGGTATCCAGAGCGTCAGAGGAGGCAATAGTGACTTCAACCGTTGCGGTCGCCGTCGCGATGTTCTGATTCAACGGATCAAGCGCATTCAGCTTTGCCTCATCCTTGGTCAACCGGGCTGTAACGGAATCTAGTTTCTGGAGCACATCCTGTGTGGTGGCACTTACATCAACTGCGCCGGAACTGTTTTCCTGTGGCTTGACGGTTTTCAAGTCCTTCAGTTCGCTCTGCGGAGCCTTGCCCGTTGCGTAGCGGAAAAGCAGGCCGATATCAGAATCCCCGTCGTTGAAAGCGCCGACAGCACGAAAATAGTCAGCTCCCGTCATCTCGGGCGTGGTTTTGTAGACCTCGCAGAACTCGCGCCGTCTTTGGCCCAGGGCAATGGTCGCCTCAGTCAGATTAGCCAACACCTGCTGAGTCATGCCCGCCGAGGCGTCCACTTTGTTGCCCAATTTCAATTGGGCGTCAAGCTTGAGCTTTGTTTGCTGGTAGATGCCTGCGCAATCCATGCTCTTGCGTTCGGTCAAGATCATCTTTCGGACCTGCGGATTCGTAAGGTCCAACTGAGTCTGCGAGGACAGCGCCGCCAACGGCACCCAACTCGCAACTAAGATGAATATTAGCCACCCAGCTACACGCATAAACTCCCCGGCCAGTCTTCACTTCCGTATCGGTTGTTATTGTTTTGTCTATTTTGATGCAGGAACTCAGGATTGTGTAGCGGAAAATTTCGCCCGCTCCGCGGGCTGGAGCGGGCAGATGCCTCAATGGGGGGGCGGCTTTGGGTCTGTGATTTGGCACGAGCCGGCACATAGACTTGTGGCCCCGGCGGGACGACGCCGTTCTCTTTTGCCGTCTCAATATTTCAAGGCTGACTGCTGAGGCTGACTGCTACGCAGCTCCGCCGCGGCCGGCAGCGCTGCCCGCGCCCACCGCCGCGCTGCCCACGCGCGCCACGTCGCACAGGCGTAACTCCAGGCCTCCGAATTCGGGATGGTCGTTATGTTCGAGCGTGAACACGACGTCCAGAGCGTCGCCCGCTAAAACCTGCTCCTGGCGAAAACGTTCGGCCATGCTCCAGCCGACAGCAGGAATTCCGGCGGCAAACTTGCGGCCGTCGTGCTCGACGGCAAGCTTCAACTTGATGTGTTTGTCTTTGAGAACGCGGGGCGGAAGCAGAACGCGCACGTTGCGCGCCACAAATTTCGGCTCCGGATTTCCCAGCCCGAAGGGCTCCAGACGACACAGGGCGTCAAACAGTTCGGCCGTGACCTGCGACAAGGGAAGCTCGGCGTCCACATTGAGAATCGGCTCGAAATCGGCGAGCGTCAGCTGCGTGCGGGAATAAGCGTCCATGGCGGAACGCAGCTGGCTTACGCGTTCGGAGGGAAGCGCGAAACCCACCGCATGGGCGTGCCCGCCGTAACGGCTGAAGAGTTCCTGGCAGGATTCGAGAGCGTTAAGCAGATGAAATGCCGGGATGGAGCGCCCGGAGCCGTGGGCTTCATCGCCCTCGCGGGAGATGACCAGCGCCGGCCGGCAGTAGCGTTCCACCACGCGGGTGGCGGCGATGCCGATCACGCCGCGGTGCCAGCCCTCGCCATCCACCACAATGCAGTAGGCCTCGCGCTGCTCCGGAGCGCCATCCAGGTTGCGGCAGATTTCTTCGATGATGCGGGCCTCTTCCGCCTGACGCTCCCCGTTCAGCTGATTGAGACGTTCGGCTATGTCGCGTGCCCGGCCGGGGTCCCTGACCGTGAACAGCTCGATGACGTCGCGAGCCACGTCCATGCGTCCGGCGGCATTCAGCCGCGGCGCCAGGCGAAAAGCCACATCGCCGCTGTTGAGCGAGCGCGAGCCGTTAAGTTGCGCCACCTCGAGCAAAGCTTTCAGTCCCGGATTGACGGGCGAGCGCAGGCCGGCCAGCCCCAGGCTGGCGAAAACTCGATTTTCTTCTACCAGCGGCACGGCATCGGCGATGGTGGCGATCGCCAGGGGCTTCAGAAACGACTCCAGCAGGGGCTGCAGTTTGCGGCTATCGGGCAGCGCTTTTTCCATCAGCGCATGGGCCAGCTTAAAAGCTACACCGGCGCCGCACAGCTCTTTGCAGGGATACTCGCAGCCGGGCTGGTTGGGGTTGAGCACCACCAGGGCTTGGGGAACGCCACTTTCATGGGGCAGGTGATGGTCGGTGACGATCAGATCCACGCCTACGCGGCGGGCGGTCTGGGCGGCCTCGAAGGCGCGAATGCCGGTATCTACGCTGACGATGAGGCGAACCCCCTGGGCGGCGGCGCGCTCAATCACGTCATCCTTCATGCCATAGCCCTCGCGGATGCGATGAGGCACATGGAAGTCGGCTTCGCCGCCGCAAAGGCGGATGGCCGTCATAAGAATGACAATGGCGGTAGTGCCATCCACGTCATAATCGCCGTAGATGAGGATTTTCTCTTTGCGCTCTAGAGCCGCCCGCAGGCGATCGACCGCCGCGGCCATGCCGCTCATGGCATAGGGCGAGTGCAGATGCTGCAGCGAAGGCGCCAGAAAACGCTGGGCCGCCTCCGCGCTATCGATTCCGCGCAAAAGCAGCAGGCGGACAAGGGTAGGAGAAAGGCCGGCTTCAGCGGCCAGCCGCTGCACGTCCATTCCAGGGTCGGAACGGAGATTCCAGCGCACGGCTCAGTGCTCGTCTTCCTGATCGGACTCGTCGATGGTGATGCCGCCAAAATCATCCAGCAGCTCGACGATGTGCTGGTAACGGTCGTACCACTCGGTAGAGGCCTCGTACAGAAAAAGAGTGCCCTGGTAGGCCCAGCCCAGCTGGATGAAACCGGTTTTGGAAATGTAGGCGCGCAACCAGCGAACCTCTTCGATGTCCTCGTCGTTGGTGTAGTGAGCGTTGCGGACGCGCTCCAGCAGGTCATCCAACTCGTCGCGCTCCAGGACCCAGTCATCCATGGTGAGGAAAGTGGCGCCGGCAGCTTTGGCAAGCTCGACGAAGTCCTTCCAGCCGTCGGGATTGCCGGCATCTTTCCACATCACGGCCTGCACCTGGTCATAATCGACGTAAGCGGGCAGACGGCGCAATCCATGGCCTTCGATGAAGGCGGTCATGTCATCTTTCAGCACGCTTAGGTCATCGGACATAAAGTGGCTTTGGCAAGGTTGCCGCAAGTAAGCATTCTAGACCGAGACAGCTGACGGCTACTAGCTGCTAGCTTGCGACAGGCAATTCCGGAGCCCGTTCCAGCCAAGAACCAGTAGCTGGAAGCCGGCGGCTGCCCTTATGTTACACTCAAAAGTTGCGCTGAGCGCATCTCCCGCATCATGGTCCTATCGAAAGAATATGTGAGCTATTTGGCTCGCGAACTCACCAAAAAACTGATCTCCGGGCAATTTATCGAAACGGAAAAAGTTCCCGCCGTCACTGAAAAGGTGCATGCCGCGCTGCTGGAGGAGCTTGCTCTGGAGGACCGGATCAACGACGAGGTGCGGATCATCCTCGATACCTACGCCGACGAGATGCGCAAGACCGGCGCCAACTACCAGGAGATGTTCAAGAAAGTGAAGGGCGAACTGGTACGCAAATACAAGGCGGTACTGTGAGACTGAGCCGCGACAAAGTGAATAAGCTGGCGCACACGGTTACGGATGCGCTGGCCACCATGGATGAAGTGGAGTTTGTAGAGGATCGCAATACGATCCGCTTGGAAGCTCGGCGCATCCTGGAAGAACTGCTGGGGCAGGAAGCCAAAATTGACGCCGCCGCCCGGCAGAAGATCGAAAGCCAGAAGCGCACCATCCTGGAAGGTTCGCAGGAGTGGGACATTCTTTACCGCAAGTACTACAGCGAAGAAGTGAAAAAATTGGGCGTGTAGTACCCTGTGGTTTATTGCCAGTGGTCAGTGCCCGCTTCACCTTCCGGTTGAACCCTCAGCTTTTCTACTCTGATTTGTCATCCTGACATGCGCGGTCACTCCTGAACGTTGCCACACCCGCACTGCTCGTCTCCGTCAAACATTGGCGAGAACAGGGTTCCACGTTTCTAGAAATCTTGATCCAATTCTAGTGCAGAGCGTAATTTCAAATGTGTAAAGAACGCCGTGCCAGGCGATGCTCCCTACTCGCTGTTGGCCACGGGCATGCGCAGGACATCATTTTCGCCGATGCCCAGGGCCCGCAATTGCTTCAAAAATGGCTGTATGGTGTCCAGAATACCCACTCGAGCGCGAGTGCTGGCATCCTCCTGCTCGCTGTTATCGGGGCCAGAGGAAAGCACGGTTTGCAGCAGACTCTTTTTGCGGGGAAACAATTCGATCTTGACGTCCTGGGCCGGAGAAACCCCAATCGCCTTCTTCACCAGGGCGAGGGCTTCATCGAAGCCGCCCAATTCATCCACCAGCCCCAGGTTTTTGGCGTCGCTGCCTGACCAGATGCGGCCTTTAGCGATTTCCAGCAGCTTATCTTTGGGCATATGCCGTCCCTCGGCGGCCTTGGTAGTGAAATCGCCGTAGACGCGGTCCAGCCAGGCCTCAAAGCGCGCCCACTCTTCCGGGCTGTAATCCATGGTGCTGGTCCACATGGTGGCATTGGCGCCGTTGTGTACCTGGTCCCAACTCAGGCCTACCTTCTTCCAGAAGCCGGAGGTAAGAAATTTGCCTCCCAGAACACCAATGGAAGCGGTGATGGTGCCGGGCTGAGCCACGATTTTATCCGCGTCCATGGCCACGAAATAGCCGCCGGAGCCGGCCAGGTCGCCCATGCTGACTACGACCGGCTTGCCCGCCTTACGCGCCAGCGCCACTTCCCGCCAAATCGCATCGGAAGCCACGTACGATCCTCCCGGGCTGTCCACCCGAAACAGGATCGCCTTGACGTCTTTATCCTCGATGGCCGCGCGAAAGGCGGCGGTCACCGTGTCCGATCCCATGCTGCCGCCACCGGTCAGCGTGTCGAAACCGCTCCTACCGCGCTGCACCGAGCCCACGCCGTAAATGAGCGCCACCGTTTTTCCCTTCTGGTGAGGGCGCCCGGCTGCTTCCAGATACTTGGTCAGATAAAGCAATTCTGCGCCTTCGCCGGCCTTCTTTTTGATCTGGTCGTAAACTTCGTCGCGATAGGCCAAGCCGTCCACCAGCTTGGCATCCAGGCCTTCCTTACCCAGGTAGGGACCGTGGTCCACCAGGGATTGCCACTGGTCCTGGGTGATGTGCCGGGCATCACAGATGCCCTGCTGCATCTGCGCGAACCAGGAGTTGAGAATGGCGCTGTTTTCCTCGCGCTCGGCGGCGGTGTATTTCTTCTCCGTGAAGGTGTTGAGAGCGCTCTTGTATTCATAGCGGTGATCGCCATGGAAGGGCATGCCCAGTTTCTGCAGGGTGCCGCTGAGAAAAGGCGATTCCAGCATCAGGCCGGTCAGGCCGATGTCGCCGGAAGGTTGCAGATAAATCTGGTCGAAGGCGGTCGCCAGGTAATAGGACTTGTTCCCCGGCCCCACCTCGCCAAAAGTTTCGGCGAAAGCCACGGCGAATTTCTTCTTGGCGCGGAAGCGCTGCACCGCCTCTCGGATTTCCTGGACCTCGGCCATGCCCATCTGCTCGGAACCGACGCGGGCAATGAGTCCGACAACGCGACTATCGTCGCCGGCACGGTCGAGAGCATCCACCACGTCGCGCACAGCCAGCCGGTCCTTCATCATGACCTGCACAAAGGGATCGTTGGGCACGTACTCCAGCATCGGTCTTTCCAGATCCACTTCGAGGATCGTCTTGCCGGGCACGTGCGGCCTGCGCGCCACCAGAATTACAGCGATCACCACCACATACACGACGACCAGGGCACCAATCACGGCCAGCAGGCGCAGGATGAATTTCTTCATGGCGTTCTCCAGAGTCAGGTGGAACGGATGAGTGTAGCCCAGAACCGGTGGCCCATAGCTAGTACCAGTTCCAGCAACTTCGGGAGGACCAACGCGGCCTGGCTCTCCGTCGTGAATATGGTGATGTTCAGGCGGAAGAAGCAGAAGCTATGGGTACCACCGAAAGGACGACCGGTTCCTACTCTGAGCTCGACACCCGGCAACCCTTGGCCTTTTTGGCTCTCATGGCCATGAGCCGCTTATGCATATCCAGGGCAGCTTTGCGGGCCGAGGCTACCGCGGTGACTACCAGGTCGGCGCCGCGCACGTTGTCGCCGGCGGCGTACAAGTCTTCGCGGGAGGTGCGCCCGGTTTCCTCGTCCTCGACCAACACCGTACCCCATTTCGTCATCTTCAGGTCGGGTGTCGTTTCCGGAATCTCCGTTTCCGGGTTGTAGCCGATCGCCAGCACCACCGTGTTGCAAGGCAGGACAAAGTTGGATCCCTCTATGGGCACAGGAGAGCGGCGGCCTTTGGCGTCGGGAGCCCCCAGCTTCATGCGAATGCACTCGGCCGCGGTCACCTCGCCCTGCTCGTTGCCCAGCAGGCGCACCGGCGCGGTCAGCCATTCGAATTGCACGCCCTCTTCGACCGCGTTGACTCGCTCCTCATAGCGCCCGGGCATCTCCACCTCACTGCGGCGGTAAACGCAGTACACCTTGCTGTTCGGATTGAGGCGGCGGGCTGTGCGCACACAGTCCATGGCGGTGTCGCCGCCGCCAATTACCAGCGTGACCTCACCGGCGTAGGGCCGAGGATTTTCGGCGTCGCGCCAGTGCTCGGGCAGAAGTTCGGGCGGCAGATTGCCGCGCACCAGGTATTCCGTGGCCTGATAAACGTGCTTCAGCTGATCTTCGCCCTCGATTTTCATCACGCCGCCCTTGACGGCGCCGTAGCCGAGGAATACCAGATCGAAGCCGTGCTGCTGGAGAAAGCTGTCCACCGGGCGGTCCTTGCCTACACGGTAGTTGCACACGAACTTTACGCCCAGATCCTCCAGGTACTGAACCTTGGAAAAGACGACTTCTTTGTTGAGCTTGAAATTGGGGATGCCGTAAAGCAACAACCCGCCGGGAAAGGGCCACATATCGAAAACGGTCACACTATGACCGCGCACCGCCAGTTCTTCGGCAACCGCCAGTCCAGCCGGACCTGCGCCCACCACGGCGACCGACATATCGGTAGGTTGCGCCTTGGGACGCTGGGGGTAGCCGTGATTGCGGCGCACATAATCCACTACGAAGGCTTCCAGCTTGCCGATGCACGCCGGTGTCTTCTTGTAGCCGAGCACGCAGGCGCCCTCGCACTGTTTCTCCTGCGGGCAGATGCGGCCGCACACGTCGGGCAGATTGGAAGTCTCCATGAAACGCAGAGCGGCGCCGATAAAGTCGCCCTGCCCCAGCAGGAACAGGGCTCCCGGAACGTCATTATGCAGGGGGCAGGCCTTCACGCAGGGAGCGTGGTCGCAATAGAGGCAGCGTTGCGCCTGTTCAATGGCGATCTCAGGGGTGTAGCCCTGCGAGACCTCGTCGAAATTATGGATGCGCTGCGCGGGATCCTGCTTGGGCGGCTTGACTCCTTCCAGCCGGTAACGTTCACGCCGGTTGATCATCCACGCCACTCCTCGGGTCGCGCGACCCAGATACAAGGGGGCCTGCCGCGGTCGCCAGCTTGCTTCAAGATGCCCTGCTTTGGCACGTAAGGCTGTGCCGCATATCACAGGGTGTGGTGACGTAGGTACCCTGCCGTCCTGGACGTCAGCCCCGCAACGCCCGTCGCCAGCCCCGGAACAGCCCATCAGATGGCCCGCTCATCAGCGCAGAAGCTGAGAGAATAGGAGGATGCCGGTGCCTGTAGCCCAACTCACCCGCCTGGTCAAAGAGGCGGCCGCCGAGGCCGGCTTCGAACTGGCGGGCATTGCCGGGATAGGCGATTTCCCAGAATTGGGTTATTTCCAGGCCTGGATAGAACAAGGTTATGCCGCCGAAATGGCGTACCTGCAGGCCCGCGATGAGCAAGGCGGGCTGAAGCGGGCTTCCCTCCGGTCCGTCGCGCCGTGGGCGCGCAGCGTGGTCATTTGCGCTCTCAACTACAACGTCCATCAGCCCTATTCCACCCAGGCAGGCAACTGCGATCGTGGCTGGGTTTCCCGCTACGCTTGGGGCCGCCGCGACTATCACAAAGTTGTCATGCAGAAACTGCGCGCCCTGGAATCAAAGCTGCACGCAATCGGCAGTCAGCAGGCGGGAGGGGCCAGCCAGGAAATTCAAACTCGGGCGTACGTGGATACGGGACCGCTGGTGGAGCGCGTTTACGCCAAGCACGCCGGCCTTGGCTGGATCGGCAAGAATACCTGCATCATTAATCAGCGCCTGGGATCGTGGCTGTTCCTGGGGGTGATTCTTACCTCGCTGGAACTGGCGCCCGACTTGCCGGCGCCGGACCGCTGCGGCAGTTGCACGCGCTGCATCGATGCCTGCCCTACGGAGGCGCTGATCGCACCCTACCAACTCGATTCCAACCGCTGCATCTCCTATCTCACCATTGAAAAACGAGGCAGCATTCCGGAAGAGATGCGTGAGGGCATGGGGCGGCAGGTATTCGGCTGCGACATTTGTCAGGACGTCTGCCCCTGGAACCGCAAGGCGCCCGCCAGCGCCGAGCCTGACTTCCAGCCCCGTCCGGAACTGGTAAACCCGGCGCTGGACTGGCTGGCGGCAATGGCCGCGGAGCAGTTCGCAGAAACGTTTCGCGGCTCACCAGTGCGGCGCGCCAAATGGTCGGGATTGCGGCGCAATGCCGTGATTGCCATGGGCAACAGCGGCAACAGCAAATTCTTGCCCCGCTTAGAAAAGCTGACCCAGGATGAAGACCCAGTGCTGGCCGAGTGCGCGCGCTGGACGCTGAAACGGCTGCGAGAGCGCTCAACCGAGGAGATTCAATCTCTCGGCAGCGGCACGGCTGGCCAGCGCGTCTAAACGATCCATGGCGCGCTTGTGATCGCTGTAGTTCTGGGTATCGGCTGCCAGTACCAGGGAAGGCCAGCTCTCGACAAACATTTTAATATTCTTGACCTGCTCATCCGACCCCCGCCTCGATTCCAGAAACTGCGCACAGCGCACAAAATCAAGAGCTCGATAGTCAGACATAGTTATTCGCCCCTGAGCTAGGGTAGCGCGCCGGTCAAGTCGCGTTTTTGCCGCTATTAGCAATTGCCAAGCCCACCCTGCTTACGTGCTAGCATCTTTCATTACGGAGTTTTTCCAGGGGTTCTGGCCATGAGCCGCCCACGGTCGTTCTCTTCCCTGCTGGTTGCCGCCGTGCTCCTGCTTCCCGCAGGCGCGCGCGCCGATAACTGGACGCAGGTCCGCTCTACGCATTTCGTCGTAAATACCGATGCCGGCGCTGACCGGGGACGGCAGGTGACGCTGCGTTTCGAGCAGATGCGAGCCATCTTCGGACAACTGATCCTGCGCAGCGCGGTGAGCATTCCGGTTCCGCTCACCATCATCGCCTTTCGCAACAGCGACGAAATGCAGGCCCATGTGCCGCTTTATCAGGGGAAAGCGGTGAGCCTGGAAGGATTCTTTGTGCAGCGGCCGGACCGAGACTTCATCGTTCTGGACCTTTCCGCCCCCAATCCCTGGGAAACGGTGTTTCACGAATACGCGCACGTCTTGCTGGACGGCAATTACCCGCCAACCCCCCTGTGGTTCGATGAAGGCTTTGCCGACTACTACTCCACTATCAACGTGCAGCGCGATGGCGTGGAAATCGGCAAACCGCCGCAGGGCTATCTGGAGCAACTGCGCCGGGCCAAATGGATTCCCTTGGCGGATCTATTCCAGGTTCAGCCCGATTCCAAGACTTACAACCTGGGCGACCGCCGCTCCCTGTTTTACGCGGAATCCTGGGTGGTGGTGCATTACCTGTTTGACACGCAGAAATTGCCGGCCGCCGGCTCCTATTTCGGGCTGGTGCAGAATCAGCATGTTCCCCTGGAGCAGGCCGTACAGCAGGCGTTTGGCATGAGTTCGCAACAACTCGAGCAGGAAGTCAAGAAGTACTACGAGTCGCCCCAGGCTGTATACCGCACCATGCCGCTTCCGCTGAGCATGGAGAAGATGAACACCTATACGGCGGACAAGATCTCCGCCACTGACGCGCAGGCGATGCTGGCTGACCTCGACGTCCACATGGACGACCACCGGCAGCGCGGCATCGCCGTGCTGAAAAACCTGCTGCAGCAGCATCCTGACAATGCGCTCGCCCTGCGCGATCTGGGTTATGCCTACCTGCAGGACGACGATCTCGACCAGGCCGCCGATTTTTTCGAGCGGGCCGCCAAGCTCAATTCCGCCGATGCCTGGGTGCACTATTATTCCGCGGTGTTGCGCCATCGCAGCGGGGAGAAGCTCTCGCCCGAGGAACTGGAAGCCAGCAAGAGCGACCTTAGAGATGCCATCCGGCTGGATCCCGGGTTCGCCGACGCCTACAACCTGCTCGGATTGGCGGACATGCAGAGCGGCGACATGCGGCCTTCGGTGCAGAACCTGATGACCGCTGTGCAGCTCAGTCCGCGCAATGAGCAATATCGCGCCAATCTGGCGCAGGCTTACATCTTCACCCACCAGTGGGATGATGCTACCGCCTTGCTGCAAAATCTGGCCGCCAGTAAAGATCCCAAGATCGCGGAGCAAGCCAATCAGCAATTGCAGGAAATGGACGAGGCGCGCAACCGTGAGCGCGTACAGATTCTGGGGCGGCCGGCCGACGATTACACCGCTCCCCAATGGCGGCCCAAGAAGGAAGCATCCCAGACTGCCAGCCAGAGCAAAGCAGCGCCCCAGCTTCAGCTGCCGCAGCAAGGCCCGGTTCATTTTCTAAGAGGAGTTCTGCTGGACGTCGATTGTTCGGCGCCGCCGGCCGCCACCTTGAATGTGCGTGCGGCGGGCAGAACGTGGCAGATGCTGACCGTGGACTATCAGCATCTGGCTCTCATTGGCGCCGACCGTTTTTCCTGCGACTGGCATGATCGCAAAGTCGCCATCAACTATCGCGCCATGAGCGGAGAGCAAGGCGCTCTGGTGTCCCTGGAATTGCAGTAAACTTTGCGGATGGCATTGCCGCAACCCATGGCAACTCAGACGGGGTGGATCGAAATTACCGACTTTGGACCGCAAGGCTGGGCGGAGGGGGTGCAAGCTGAGACACGCGCCCGGCAATGCTGCGAACAGCTGGAGAAGGGCGAAATTCTTTTTTTCGCCCGCCCGCCGTTTCCGCTCCCCGAAAATGATCGCAACTTTCTACTCAGTCAAAAGCAGATGGACTCGCGCCTGCACAAGAACATCTCTTACCGTCCGGGCGAGGACGTGCTGCGCGGCTTTTCCGACGGGCAGGAGACTGAAAATCGGATTCATGGCGTCATGCGCACCTACTCCAGCGCGGTGACCGCCTTCATCAGCCGCTTTCTGGCCCCTTATGCCAGGCGTTTTCAGCTGGACTATGCCAGCTTCCGTCCGCTGGAGGAACAAGGCCGCGACTTGCCCTTGCACAAGCGCAACGATCTGCTGCACGTGGACGCGTTTCCCAGCCGGCCCACGCGTGGCGGCCGCATTTTGCGAGTCTTTACCAATATCAATCCTGTCCAGGAACGCATCTGGCTGACCGGCGAACGCTTCCAGGATCTGGCGGCGCATTATGCCCTGCAAGCGGGTTTACGCGATGTGTGCCGCTCCCGCTCGACGATGCGCGCGCGGCTTGTTCATTGGCTGCATGCCACCGGCCTGCCGCTCACCGAACGCTCGGCTTACGATGAATTCATGCTGCACTTCCACGACTGGCTGAAGGAAAACTCGCAGTTTCAGAGCAGCGCCGACAAGCTTCGGCTGGCTTTTCCTCCCCTGGCTACCTGGCTGGTGTTCACCGACGGCGTGCCCCATGCCGCGCTTTCCGGGCAGTTCGCGCTGGAACAGACCTTCATCATTCCGCCGCCGGCGCTAACCGCGCCCGAGCACGCTCCCGTGCGAGTGCTGGAAAAACTCTGCGGCCACGCCCTGGCGTAGCTGGACCTCCGCCGGTCAGGCCCAGGGTTGCGCCGTCCGCTCCGCTGCCATCCGCCATTCTGATTGCAAGCGATAACGAGAAGAAGCAAACTGATATCTGAGCAAAAAAAGAAAAAACCCTCTCGCGCGAGTGCCGAGAGGGTGATCAGTAACTGGCCGCCCGCCTAGACGCGGACCACGTTGGCGGCCTGATAACCCTTGGGGCCTTTCAGCAGATCAAATTCCACGGTCTCGCCCTCATTCAAGGTACGGTATCCGTTTTCCTGAATGGCCGAGAAATGCACAAACACATCCTCGCCGGTGGACCGTTGAATGAAGCCGTAACCTTTCGCCCCGTTAAACCACTTCACTGTACCCTTCTCTCTCACTTAAGAAACTCCTTTCGACATTCGTCAAGTATGATCTCCGGGTTTCGCCTTGGGCTCCAGGTTCGGAAGCGGGGGGAGAAAACCATAGAGAAACGGTGTGTTGCGTTTCCGCTGCCGAGTGCAACAGAAAGGGCTCCCGAGTCACCTGCCGTGCCCGCCACGGCCAGCGACTCCGGAGCCCAGACTCGTCACGCGTAACTGCTCTGCTGCGGAAATAGACATCAACTTCAATCTCCTGACCTCACGGCCAGACCCGCTGCGATGATTTTTTTCCGGCAGCGAGTAGAAGATAATATTCAGGAAGTTACATTTTTGTAAAGCAAATTAATTGATTCTCATCCTGAAACAGTCGGGTTTAAAACGTTTTTTGCTGGGGAAATTCTACCTGGCGCTTCCTGTCGCATCCTGGCCCGCTGGACTTGGGTAACTGATCAAAACATCTCCCCTTTGGTACGATTCCTGCTGGTGCGGCAACTTGATAAACCTTCGCTTGATTCCCTGTCCAGCGCGGATAGCGCCAGGCCAACTGAAAGACCGCGCCCGCCCTGGACGGCACAACTGCTGCCCACACTGCGTTACCTGATGCGCACCGACGTCCATACTTTCGCCTTTTCTGTGGCCGCCAACGCTATCCTCTCGTTTTTTCCCTTCGTAGTTTTGCTCATGACGCTGATCCGGCAAGTCTTCCATTCGCGCTTGATGTACAACGTGGTATTGCAGTTACTGCGCGACTATCTGCCGGCAGGGCAGGAGTTCGTTATCCGAAACTTGAACGCCCTGGTCAGCGCCCGCCACCGCGTGCAGCTTTTGTCGCTGGTGATTCTGCTGATTACTTCCACCGGAGTCTTTGTGCCCCTGGAGGTGGCGCTCAATCGCGTGGGGGGATTCGCCAGAAACCGCTCTTATCTCGGCAACCAGCTGATTTCACTGGGTCTTGCGTTTACTTGCGGTTGTTTGGCATTGCTTTCCATCTTTTTGACCGCCGGCAACCAGCAATTACTGGAATTCATGTTCCTGGGGCACAGCAGCAATTTTGTATTTCGCGCGGCTGCCTTCCTGGTGATGAAAACTTTTGCCATTGCCGCCAGTATTGCCATTTTTTTCGTTATTTACTGGCTTCTACCCAATGGACGGGTTCCAGCGCAGGCGGTGCTGCCTGCGGCGGTCATGACCGGCCTGGTTTCGGAAGTTCTCAAGTACGCCTACATCCTGGCGCTGCCCCGGCTCAACTTCCAGGAGGTTTATGGGCCTTTCTCCATTTCCGTGACCCTGATGATTTGGGCATTTCTCATGGGGCTACTGCTGCTGGCGGGAGCTTATCTCTCGGCCGCCGGACATAATTCAGGCGTCAGTTAGGTCCTCAGAACGCTCCTTCTTCGTTCCCGCTTTGGGAGGCAGAGCCACTTATTTGTCTATCTCGGTGGGTCTGCCGGACCCGATTGGGGGCTAGACTTGAAGTGATCAGCAAACTCTCAGGTCACTGCTGTGAGCCCCAGGCTGCACCTCCGCGCGCTCTGGGTGGCTCTGCTGGCGGTAGGATTTTCCACTCTCGCCTGCGCCGGTAGTCCCGCTCCCCTCAGCCTTACCCAACTCAGCCGCAAAGCCGGATTCATCTTCTCTGGAAGGGTGATCAGGGTGGAACGCCCAGCCCTGGCATCGGGAAAGGCCACGGTCATGCAGGTAACTCTGCGCGTGGAACGAGCTTTGCGCGGCACGCATCCGGGGGAGACTTTCACGCTGCGAGAGTGGATGGGAGCATGGGACAGCGGACCGCAGTTTCGCGTAGGACAGCGTGTGCTGCTGTTTCTTTATCCGCGCAGCAAGGCGGGCCTGACTAGCGTAGTGGGCGGGCGGTTAGGACAGTTCGACCTGGATACGCAGGGAAATATCGTGCTACGAGGCGACCAGCAACGCCTGCTGCTGGGTCCAGACGATACAGCCACGGGGCCGGCGCGGGCGACTCGGCCCCCGAGGCTCCGTTACCGAGATTTCGCCGGACGGGTGCAAAGGGTAGAGCCGTGAATGTTCCAGGCACACGTCGTGCGGCCGTTAGTTGGAATCGCCGCAGGACTAACACGATATGGCTATTGGCTGCCTGCCTGCTGCTGGTTCCGCTGATGCATGCAGGTGGGCCCCTGCAGGTGGCGGGCGTAAGTGGTTTCAACACCGGCTTGGCTGGAACCCCGCTAACCTGGGCGCAGGGGGACGTTCGTTATTACACCGACCAGGGGGACCTGAGCCCGCTGCTGTCGCAGGAGCAGGCCAACGCGTTGGTGGCGGACGCATTCCAGCGTTGGACCGGTCTCACCACGGCGGCTCTGCGCGCCACCCGGGATGGTCAACTGGACGAGGACGTAAGCGGTAGTAACGTGGTGCTAGTAAGTCCAGGCCAGATCGATATGCCGGCCGACATCCAGCCCGATGCCATCGGCAAGCCGGTGGCGATCGTCTATGACGCCGATGGCGCGGTCACCGACACCCTCCTCGGCGAGGGAGCCGGCGCAGCCGACATGTGCGACCGCAACGCGGTCTATGGCGGTCCTGACAATTTCAATTCCGACGCTCACCTGACCCATGCCCTGATAGTACTGAATGGCAATTGCGCCCAGACTTCGGCCGCGCTGCCCGACCTCAAGTACCACCTGATTCGCGTGCTGGGCCGTGTGTTAGGCCTGGACTGGACGGACCTGAACAACAATGTGTTCACCCACAATCCCGAACCCACCGATGATGATCTTCTGGGATTCCCGGTGATGCACGCGCTGGAGCCGGCATGCCCCGCATCTTCCGTTTGTATCC